>NZ_DAMAGB010000023.1:11028-81806 GCF_031995485.1 Janthinobacterium sp. | reverse complement strand
CATCACGTTTCGCACGGTTCATGGATGAATTCTGGGCCGGTTCTTGTCGGATTACGCGCTGCGCGCCAATCCGACCTGCGCTCTGCACGTCGCTGCCGATACTGCGCAGGTCGGATCAGACCCAACGGGCCGCAATCCGACGCCACCGCAAATTACGCCTCGATAAACCGCATCTTGAAGCTGCGCCCCTTGATATTGCCGAAATCGCGGCCCATCGAGTTGCCGTTGTTCAGGCGCTTGAAGGCGGCTTCGGCCACCGTACGGTCCAGCGCCACGTAGGTCATGAACTCGAACACGTTGATCTTGCCCACCTGTTCCTTGGTGAGTCTGGCGTCGCCGGTCAGGGCGCCCAGCAGGTCGCCCGGGCGCAGCTTGTCCTTCTTGCCGCCCATGATGCACAGCGTGACCATCGGCGCCGGCAGTGCCTCGGTGCCATCGTCTTCCGGCAGTTCCTTCAGGTCGTGCCATTCGACGGCGCTGTTCTGGTACTGCTCGATCAGCTTGACCCATTTCTTTTCGTTCGGCGCGCACAGCGACAGGGCCAGGCCCTTCTTGCTGCCGCGGCCAGTACGGCCGATGCGGTGGATATGCACTTCCGTGTCTTTCGACACGTCGACGTTGATCACCGCGCCCAGGTCCGAGATATCGAGGCCGCGCGCGGCCACGTCGGTGGCCACCAGGATCGAGCAGCTGCGGTTGGCGAACAGCACCAGGATTTCATCGCGCTCGCGCTGTTCCAGTTCGCCGTACAGCGCCAAAGCCGAGAAGCCCTGCTGGCGCAGTTCCTCGGCCAGTTCGCGGCAATGCACCTTGGTGTTGCAGAAGGCCAGCGTGGACTCGGGCTTGAAATGCTTGAGCAGCTTGCCCACCGCGCTGTTGCGCTCGTCGAAGCCGATCTCGTAGAAGCGCTGTTCGATCTTGTCGTTGTCGTGCTGCGCCTGCACCGTCACTTCCAGCGGATTGACGAGGAACGAGGCGGTGGCGCGGCGGATGTCTTCCGGGTAGGTGGCCGAGAACAGCAGGGTCTGGCGGCGGGCCGGGCAGGCGCTGACGATGCCGGCGATTTCTTCGTAAAACCCCATGTCCGTCATGCGGTCGGCCTCATCGAGCACCAGCGTCTGCACGTGGTTCAGGTTGATGGTGCCGCGGCCCAGGTGGTCGCGCAGGCGGCCCGGCGTGCCGACCACGATATGGGCGCCGTGTTCCAGCGAAGCGATCTGCGGGCGCATCGGCGCGCCGCCGGTCAGCGTCAGGATCTTGATATTGCCGGCCGCGCGCGCCAGGCGGCGCAGCTCGTTGGCCACCTGGTCGGCCAGCTCGCGGGTTGGGCACATCACCAGGCCCTGTACCGCAAACCAGGCCGGATTGAGCTTGTGCAGGATGCCAATGCCGAAGGCGGCTGTCTTGCCGCTGCCGGTCTTGGCCTGGGCGATCAGGTCGCGTCCGTCGAGTACCGCCGGCAGGCTTTGCGCCTGGATGGTGGTCATCTCGTGGTAGCCGAGCGAGTCGAGGTTGGCGAGAAAAGCAGGAGTGAGCGGCAGGCTGGAAAAAGCCGTGCTGGTGGTGTCGGTGGTCGATGTCATGGGCGTAGCCGGTAAAAACTGGGTGGGATGGGCACAGTCTACAGGCGTTCTACGCCCTTGTGCGGGAGGTGTTGCGGGTGCTGCTGGCGGCAAACAGCCGCCGTCCTGATTCAAGTATCGGGCGCCCAGATCGGCAGGCCGGTCAGGTCCAGGCCTTCGTCGCGGGTCCAGACGGGCAGGCCGGAGGCGTCCGTCGGCTCCAGCAATTCGAGCTGCACCTGCTTCAGTGCCGCCTTGCGCACGCGCGTGCGGCGCTGCGGTTCCGGCGCCGGCTCGGGCGCAGCACATGCGTCAGGCGCTGGCGGCGGACCGAAGCCGGGCAGGTCGATGGTGGCGTTATCTTTTTTATCTCTCATTTCTGAACCTCTGGTCCCCGCCAAAACGGCCGGGGAGCGGACAGGCAAACAGGCCGCTGTCCGCCGATATGATCACTTTGGCAAAGCACGCCCACAAAACAAAAGCCCGGCTACAGGAGTCGGGCTCTATGCGGGTGCTTGCCGGGCACTTCGGGCTGGAGAAACAGAATCGCCATCCTAAAGTGCGGCACGCAGTGTATCACAGGCGTGCCGCATCGTGGGACGGCTTGTAGCGCTTTAGCGGAAGCTCAGGGCGCCGGTGAGGTCGCCCGGTGGCAAGGCGCCGCGCGACGCAAACGCGTCATTGCGCAGTTTCAGGCCTTCGAGCAGCGGCAGGTCGTGCAGGCGCGTGATCAGGCGCAGGATCGAAGTGGTGTCGTAGAAGCTGTGGTCGACCGCGCCCTTTTTCGCATACGGCGAGACGACGATGGCGGGGATGCGCGTGCCCGGACCCCAGCGGTCGCCTTTCGGCGGCGCCACGTGATCCCACCAGCCGCCATTCTCGTCGAAGGTGATCACCACGATCATGTCCTTCCACTGCGGCGACTCTTTCAAATGCTGGATGATGTTGGCCACGTGCTGGTCGCCCGACTCGATGTCCGAATAGCCGGCGTGCAGGTTCAGGTTGCCCTGCGGCTTGTAGAAGGTCACGGCCGGCAGCTTGCCCGCCACCGCAGCGGCCAGGAATTTGTTCGAGATCGGGCTGTCGCCGGTGCCGCCGTCGCGCAGGTGCTCGGCACGCGCGGCGGTGCCGGGCGCGAACTGCTTGAAGTAGTTCAGCGGCTGGTGGTGGAACTGGAAATTTGGCTTGCTGCCGCCGCCCTTGTGGTCGAGCGCCGCCTGCCAGCCGCCGCCATACCAGGCCCACGACACCCCCTTGCGCGACAGCAGGTCGCCGATGGTGTCATAGGTTTGCGGCGGCAGGGTGTTGGCGTCGGCCGGGTCGGCGTGCAGCGGGTCGCCGTCGTAGGCCGGGCGGATATAGCTGGGCTGGTACGGCGGCGCCATGGTGTTGACGGCATAGCCGTCCGGCGTGATGGCGCCGTCGTTCACGTATTTCGGTTTGCCGTCCAGCGCGGACGGCGGGCAGTCGTCCGCGATCGCCAGGCGCACGCCTTGCGGGCCGTCCGACAGCACCGCGATCTTTTTCTTCGCTGCCGTTTCGGACGCGTTGAAGTATTCGTTGGCGCGGCCCGTCACCAGGAACTGGTGGTTCATGTAGGAGCCGCCAAAGGCCGCCATGAAAAAGTTGTCGCACAAGGTGTACTGCTCGGCGATCTGCCACAGGTTCAGGTTTTTCGAGGTTTCGCCGTAGTGGCCCATCACCAGCCCGCCGCTGTCGGCCCAGGCGGCAAAGCCGTCGTTCTTGCCGCCGTTGATCTGCATCTGGTTGTTGTAGAAGCGGTGCACCAGGTCGCGCGTGATCAGGCTTTCGGGCAGCGGCTTGCCGGCCGCGTCGCTGAGCTTGTACGGCGCGTTGGCCAGGCCGGTAATCTGGTCTTCCTTGATCTGGTAATCGATGCCGCCGATATTCTGCTGGTTCGGCACCAGGCCGCCCCAGATCTTCGGCAACGTCGCCAGTGGCTTGCCGTTGCGGTCCATCTGCTGCGCCTGTTCGGCGGTGACGGCGGACAGCGGCGCGCCGGTGCCGGGGAAGTTGGCGAACAGGTTGTTGAAGCTGCGGTTTTCCAGGTAGATCACGACCACGTTCTTGACATGGGCTTTCAGCTTGGCGTCCAGCGAGCCCCTGGCCACGGCCGGCTTTGCCGCCGCCATGGCCGGCAGGCCTGTGCTGGCCAGGCCGACTGCGGTAGCGGCCTGGAAGATGCGGCGGCGCGCGGGATTGGCTGGCAGGTCGCTCTGGCTTGGCAGCTCGGGCTTGGCATGCGGGGTGTCAGGTTTCACACAGATCTCCGGAGAACAATCAAAGGGGAAATTGTAGCAGCTTGATTTGGCGGCAGTCAGCTTTGTGCCATGGGCACGGCCTGCATCAAACCACTGCCGGCAAGCTGCTGTTTGCCGTTTTTGCATCGCATCGACGCTGTAATCGGCAGGCCGTACTGGCGGCGCAGCATTCAGCTTTTCGACGGCACACCCGCACGATCGCTCGATTCGCTTGCATCTTTCTGTTGCTGGCCTTCGGCCTGCTCAGGCGCTACCTGAAGCGGCCCTTGTAGCGGCTGGGCTTTTGCCAGCCCGCTTCGCCATCGTTATCGACAAAGCAGATCTTGACGTGCGCAAAACCGGGGCTGGTAAAGCACACCCAGGTGTCGGCCGCCTGTTTGTCGCGCGTGAGGAACCAGCGCGCCTCACCCGCGGCCATGCCCCTGCTGCTGGTGCGGTGCACCAGCAGGTCGGCTTCGGCGCGCTGCTGTACCAGTGCCACCAGCACATGCGCTTCGCCTAATTTTGTCGTCTGATAAATCGTCGCCATCGTGTTTTTTCCGTCCTCTTTCTCTGTGAGTTGACTTGCCGGAAACGCCAGCAATCCGCATACTGATCCTTTCATTACAGGGAGCTGGTCAAGCCGGCGGTACCGCTGCTACCGTCCCTGCTCCGGCACTTCCACGCCGAGCAATTCGAAAATGCTCAGCATGCCGTTCGACCGGATGAAGATTTCGTGATACAGCTGGGCCGTGTCGAGCTGGCCCCATTGCACCGCGCGCCGCAGCAGGTAGGGACCGGGGCTGTGCGGTTCGAGCCGCATCAGATACTCGCTCAGTTCGGCCAGGCGCGCATAGGCGTCCTCGCGGTCACGGATGGGGCTGGCCAGGGCAGGTGCCGCCAGGGGTGCCGGTGCCGAGGGTGCCACGGCAGGGGCCGCGGCGCTGGCCGGCCCGGCGGCAGGTGTCTCTTCTCTGGCTTGCACCGGACGGATGCCGCGCTGCTGCAGTTCGCCATCGGCGAACGCCAGCACCTTTTCCAGCAGCGAGGCCATGGCAGCCATGCTGGGCGCCGAGCGGCCGAAACAGGCATCCAGTGTCTTGTCGAGCACGCCCAGCGCCTGCAGCGCATCGGCCAGCGTGCGCCGCAACTGCTGGTAATAGTCGGTGCTGGTGCCGGCCACGCTCTGCTGGAACAGGGCCAGCGTGGCGCCTTCGATCTGCTCGCCGGAGCCTGAGCGCGCCTTGATCTGGGCATTGCGTTGCGCCTGTTCCCAATCCGACCAGCTGTACTGCGTGCCGTCCGGATTGATGGCGCTGGCCGTGACCGGCGTCAGGCGCAACGCCGGCAGCAGCTTGGCGTTGATCCAGCTGATCTGGTTGGCGCGGAAATCGAGGTCGTCGCCGTCGGGCAGCGGGTAGATGCTGTCCCAGTACTGGCCCAGCAGCAGGTCGAGCAGGGTCAGGCAGGGCGCGATGGCGGCAAAACCGTCCATGTGCAGCCGCGCTTCGAGCAGCCAGGCCACGCATTCGATGTCCTTGCTTTGGCGGCACAGCACATCGGTCGTCATGCGGCTGACGCTCAGCCAGTCGGCGCGCTTGAGTTCATGCTCCCAGGCGTCGCGCGGCGTGCTGTCGTCATCGAAACTGCGGGCGCGCCGGATGGCCCGGTACGCGGGGTTGTCGCGCACCCATTTGCCGGCGGGCATGTCGGGGCTGATCGGCGCCAGCAGATCGTCCAGCGTGAATTTCACCGCTGTTTCAAAATAGCTGCTGGCATCGCTTTGTAATTTGGTAGGGTGGATCATCTGCGTCCTGTCGTAGGGAGTGAGAGTGCTCCCATATTTTAATGCTAGTAGGAAATTTTTTGTGACAGGCCGATGCGGATAATCGAGCGGTGGATGGGGAAAGCAGTGTTGCATGGATGACGCCGGTGTCAGCGCATCCATGCAGGTTCAGATCATCTTGCAGAGAAGGGAAGTGGCGCGCAGCTTCAGAACTGGTAGCGCAGGTTCAGCGCCACATTGCGGCCTTGGCCGAACATGCCCGAGTACCACCAGTCCGACACCGACGCCGTGTATTTTTTATCGAGCAGATTGCCCACGTTGAGCGTGGCCGACAACTTGTCGTTCACGTCATAGCGTCCCATCAGGCTGGCTACCGCATAGCTTTTCTGCTCCCAGCGCAGGGTGCGTTCGATCTGCCACGCTTCGATATTCGAATACACGGTGTTTTGCCAGTTGACGCCGCCGCCCACCGTCACGCGGTTGAGCTCGCCCGGCAGGCGGTAGGTGGTCCACAGTTTCACCAGATGGCGCGGGAAGGTGGTCTGGATCGCCTTGCCGGTATTGTTCTTGCTGGCGCTGTACGACCACGAAGCCGACACATTCCAGTCGCGCGTGATGGCGCCCGTCGCTTCCACGTCCAGGCCCTCGGTTTTGGCGCCCTTGATGGTGCGGTAGGCCGGGTCGGTGGTGCCGGGCACGGTGTAGCCAGGGTCCGATTCGGACAGGTTTTTCTGGCGGATCTGGTACACGGCCAGCGCCGTGCTCAACTGGCCGTCCAGCCATGCGCTCTTGATACCCGCCTCGAACGTCTTGCCCTCGCGCGGCGCCAGCAAGGCGCCGTTGCGGTCCTGCGCCGCCTGCGGCTGGTAGATGGTGGAATAGCTGGCGTAGGCGCTGTGCGCGTGGTTGATCTCGTAGACCAGGCCGCCGTACGGCGTGAAGACATGGCTTTCCTTGGCCGGCGTCTCGCTGTAGTAGTCGACGCTCGGCGCGTCCGTCACATAATTTTCGTCATAGCGCATCACCTTCGCGCCGGCGATGAATTTCAGCTGGTCCGACAGCGCAAAGCGGCCGGCCGCGTAGGCGCTGGCCTGGCGGCGCGTGCTGTCATAGGTCACATAGCGCTCGCCATACACGGGCGCGACGTTGCGGTTCCAGCTATACAGACTGGCCGGCGTGCCCTGCACGTCCCAGTCGAAGCTGCCGTCGGTCAGGCTCTGGAACTCGTGGTAGTCCATGCCGAACACCAGTTCGTGCCGGCGGCCGAACAGGCTGACGGGGCCGCTGACCTTGACGTCGGCGCTGTTGACCTTCAGGTGATAATTGCGCGCATTGGCCTTCAGTTCCAGGCCGTCGCCCGTGGCCTGGTCGGCAAAGGTGTCGCTCACGCCCAGGTACACCGAGCGCTCGTCCTGCGACGAGGTCAGGTGGTTGGCGGCGATTTTCAGGGTCCATTCATTGCCCAGCTGGTGTTCGAGTGCGGCAAAGACATCGGTGGAATTGCTGGTGAAGCGGTTTGACGGTGCGGCCGGATTGAAGGAGCGCGGCAAATCGGTCATCTGGCCGTTGCTGAAAAAGATGGGGAAGCCCAGGTAGGACATTGAGCCCTTCGAACGGTTGCGCTGGTGCGTCACGCCGGCCGTCAGCAAGGTGCCGGGCGCCAGGTCCGCTTCCAGCACGCCATACACCACTTTCTTGTTGCGGTTGTAGTCATCGATGGCGCTGTCGCCGTCTTCCAGCACGGCTACCGCGCGGCCGCGCAGGGTGCCCGCTTCGTTGAGCGGGCCGCCGGCGTCGAGCATGGCGCGCTTGTCGTTCCACGAACCGATGCCGCCTTCGGCCTTGATTTGCGTTTGCGCCGTCGGTTTTTTGCGCACCATGTTGATGGCGCCCGAGGCGTCGCCAGCGCCCGTGGTCAGGCCCGAGGCGCCGCGCAGCACTTCAATGCGGTCATACAGCGCCATGTCGGCCAGGCTTTGCGCGGGCAGGGCGTTCAGGCCCAGGTTTTCCGAGTGGGTGCTGACGCCGTCCAACTGGTAATTGGTAATCGAATAGCCGCGCGAGGTAAAACCGGTGCGCTCGCTGCCCAGCGAGAACAGCTTGATGCCGGGCGTCTGTTCCATCGCCTGCGTGATCGTCGTGATGCCCTGGTCTTCCATGCGCTGCCTGGTGATCACGCTGACCGATTGCGGCGTTTCCCTGACGCTCAGGCCCAGCGGGGTGGCGGTCGGGGTGGCGGCCGCCGAAACATACGAGCCGCTGTCTTCCGTGACATCCTGGCGTGCCGCGACCGACACTTCCGGCATGGTCGACATCGCCTGCTTGTCGCTGGAGGCTTCGGCCGCGCGCAGCGCATAGCTGCCGCCAGCGCTGCGTTCGGCCTTCAGGCCCGTGCCTGCCAGCAGGCCGTCCAGCGCCGCCTGCACGCCATGGCGGCCCGCCAGGCCGGTGGTGGTCTTGCCCTGTGTCTGTTCGGGCGTGAAGCTGAGGATCACGCCGGACTGGCTGGCCACCTGGCGCAGCGCGGCGGACAGGTCGCCGGCCGGGACCTTGAAGTCGTGGACCAGCTGCTGCGTGCCGGCGCCGGCAGCCTGCGCCTGCGCGGTGCCAGGTTCGATCAGCAGCAGGGCGGCGCCGAACAGCGCCAGGTGGATGGCGTGCGCCATGGGTTTGCGTACGATGGAAGTAATGGTGGACATGGTTACCTTGTGATGGAGTCGTCGAATGCCTTGCCCTTGCGGGTCACGCGAGAATCGAAAACGGGTAATCTTTTTTTTGCGTGGGGTAGGTCGGGTTAGCGCTTCGCGCGTAACCGACAAGATGGTTGACGCTGGCGGTGGTGTCGGATTGCGCCGTTCCTGCTAAGCCGACCTGCGCACTTGCACCCAGTACCGCGTGCGAAAGTGGATGCTGACCGGCAGGGAATTGGTCAGCGACAGCAGCACCGCGTCGGTGTCGGCCAGCGGAAAGGCGCCGGAAATGCGCAGGTTGGCCGCCGCATCGTCGCAGCCGAGCAGGCCGTGGCGGTAGCGGCCCAGCTGGCGCAGGAAGTCGGACAGCGGCATGCCGTCGGCCAGCAGCAGCCCCTGGCGCCAGCCCCATATATCGCCTGATATGGCCTGCGCGGCATCGACACGCCGCGCCGTCATGCTGGTGCCCTGGCCGGCCTGGATCAGATGGCTGATGCCGCTGTCGCGCGCCGTCAAACGCACCGTGCCCTGCTCGACGGCGACCATGGTGTGCCCGGTTTCCTGTCGCACCGAATAGCGCGTGCCCAGCGCCTGCGCCTGGCCGTGCGCGGTTTCGACCAGCAGGGGGCGGTACGGCCGGCCGTGCTCTTTGGCGGTGGCGATAAAGACTTCGCCCTTGAGCAGTTCCAGGCGCCGCTCGCTGGCGCTGTAATGCAGATTGACGGCGCTGTCGGCGTTCAGGTGCAGCCGGCTGCCGTCGGCCAGCAGCAGTTCGCGGCGCTGGCCGACGCCGGTGGACAGGTCGGCCAGCGCGGTGCGCGCGGGCTGCGTGCGCAGGCCCAGCGCGCCGCTGGCGCCGAATGCCGCCAGCACCATCGCCAGCTTGAGCCCTTGCCGGCGCGCGCCGGGGCGCTTTGCCAAAGCCTGGCGGCTGGCCTGCGCATCGAGATCGCGAAAGCCGCCGCTGACTTTTTCGATATGGGTCCAGGCCCGTTCATGGTCGGGATGCTGGGCGCGCCAGCTGCTCCAGGCCTGTTGTTCGGCCTGGGTCGCCTGGCCGCTCATCATGGTGGTCAGCCATTCGGCTGCCTGCATGGCGATCTTGAGGTCGATCGGCTGGCCACCCGCGTAGACCTGCTGCGGTGCGCCGCGCATCTCAGGCAGCCGCAAAATCGGGCACGGCAAAAAAGCACAGCAGGTTCGCCTTGCTCAGGTATTTCTTGACCGAGTGTGTGCTGGTACCCAGCTGCGCGGCGATCTCGGCATAGCTCAGGCCTTCCAGGTGCGCCATCAGGAATGCCGACCTGGCTTTCATCGGCAGCTTGCCCAGCGCGCGGTCGATCAGCTGCAGCGATTCGAGCACGATGGACATGCTTTCCGGCGATGGCGCGCTCGCCTGCGGCAGCTGCAGCAGCGCGTCGACATAGGCGCGTTCGATTTCCTCGCGGCGGCAGTGGTTGGCCAGCAGGCGATTGGCGATGGTGGCCAGGAAAGGGCGCGGCGCGATGATGTCGTGATGGCTGCGCGCCACCAGCACCTTGATGAAGGTGTCCTGCGCCAGGTCGCCGGCCAGTCCGGCATCGTGCAGGCGGCGCCTGAGCCAGCGCAGCAGCCAGCCGTGGTGCTCGCTGTATAGCGCCTGGAAGTCTGACGGCGAAGGATGGACTGACAGCATGAGGCATCGCGATCTAAATGAGAATTGTTCTCATTGTAGCGCAGGCGCAGTTGGCAGGCAATCGCCGCTGTGCCGCGTTGTTGAAACGCCACTGGCAGGCATCTCCCTTAAAGTTCCTTGATGGCAAGCCTGCGTGTGCGAAAATACATGCTGATCATGTATTGCGGAGCTGAAAAATGATGTGGCTGGTTGGCGGTATATTGTTGGTCCTGACCGCCGCATTCCTGTGGATGGCGTTTTTTCACCGCGTGCGCGCGCTGACGCGCCAGGCCGAGCTGATGAACTGGGTGGAGATCGGCCGCGTGTCCAATCTGGCGGGCGGCAACGATATTTTGATGGCCAGGAACGAGCGCAACTCGAAGATCGACTGGCGCACGGGCGAAGTCTGGCTGGTCAATCCGAAAGTCAGCGAGCCGTTCGAGGATTACTTGGCTGTCGAGCGCTGGCTGGCCGTGCACGATGCGCCACGGCCGGAGCCGCTGCCCAAGCCGGCTCCGGCGCCAGCGCCAGCGCCGGAGCCGGAACCGGTCGCGCAACCCGTGCCGGTGGCCGACACGCTGCCCGTGTTCCAGCAAAAGGTCGATGACTGCCTGGCCAAAGCGGAGGGCGGGCAGGAACTGCTGGAAACAAAACAGGCTTTCGAGGCCGGCAGCGAGGCGTATCTGGAGGCGGGCACGCAGCTGAGCCAGGCCGCGCTGGAGTGCGGCTTGCCGGCCATGATGGTGGCCACCTTCCATATCGGCGCGTTTGCCGCCCTGGCGGAGACAAGCGGCGACGACAAGCTGGCGCGCGCCACGGCCAGCCTGCAGGCGGCGGCCAAGCAGATACGGATGATGAAGGAAACGCCGGCGCCATGAAAAAAGCCGCTGGTCTTTTGCAAGATCGAGCGGCTTTCCGGTATTGGTTGCGGGGACAGGATTTGAACCTGTGACCTTCGGGTTATGAGCCCGACGAGCTGCCAGACTGCTCCACCCCGCAGGCGAATTATATACCAGATTGTTACATCGCGTAAAGGCGCGGGGCGGGCATGGTTGGCGCAGGTCGGATTGGCGGGGCAGTGGCCCGCGTAATCCGACAACATTGTTGGCGCGGGCTGGTGGTGTTGTCGGATTACGGCCTGCGGCCTAATCCGACCTACGGTTCATATTTATCATGGCCCAACGAAAAAACCGCTAACCCTCTTGCGAGGAATCAGCGGCTTCGAATTGGTTGCGGGGACAGGATTTGAACCTGTGACCTTCGGGTTATGAGCCCGACGAGCTGCCAGACTGCTCCACCCCGCAGGCGAATTATAGCGCGGTTTGCTGCATTGCGCAATGGCAGGGATTTTACGCCGCCGCCAGGCGCCACAGCGAGGTGATTTCCTTCGAGCGGGCCGCGTGCAGGCTGTCGGTGGCGTCCTGCGCGCGCGGGTGGGTGGGCGCCACGTCCATGCGGTCGACGACCTTCAGGCCTGCGCCCGTGATCCATTCCAGCAGCTGCGCGCGCGGGCGCAGGCCGAGGTGCTCGGCCAGGTCGGACAGGATCAGCCAGCCTTCGCCGCCCGGCTCCAGGTGGTCCGCCAGGCCGGCCAGGAAGCCGCGCAGCATGCGGCTGTCCGGGTCATACACGGCGTATTCGATCGGCGAGCTGGGACGGGCCGGCAGCCAGGGCGGATTGCACACCACCAGCGGCGCGCGGCCGGCCGGGAACAGGTCGGCCTGCACCACTTCCACCTTGTCGATCAGGTCCAGGCGCGCCAGGTTCTCGCGGGCGCAGGACAGGGCGCGCGGGTCCTGGTCGGTGGCGACGATGCGCTGGACGCCGCGCTGGGCCAGCACGGCGGCCAGCACGCCGGTACCGGTGCCGATATCGAAGGCGAGACTGGCGCGTGGGGGAAGCGGCGCCTCGGCCACCAGGCCCACGTACTCGCCGCGGATCGGCGCGAATACGCCGTAGTGCGGATGGATGCGCTGGCCCAGCGCCGGCAGCTCGACGCCGGTGCGGCGCCATTCGTGCGCGCCGATCAGTCCCAGCAGCTCGCGCAGCGAGGCGACGAACGGTTCTGCGCCGCGGCCATAGGCTTCGTTGCAGGCCAGTTTGACGTCCGGTGCGCGGCGCAGCGGGATCGTGTAGTCGGCGTCGAACGGCAGCAGCAGCATGGCCAGCGTGCGGGCACGCTGCGACTGGGCCTGGCGGTGCAGGTGGAACGCTTCGGTGGCGCTCGGCTCGGGTTTCGCCAGTTTGGCGGCCAGCGCTTTTTTGCCGGGCTTGCCGTTCTTGTGGTCGGCGCGCCGCGCCAGGGCCTGCAGCAGCTGGCGCGCATTCTGGAAGTCGCCGCGCCACAGCATGGCCGTGCCTTCGCAGGCCAGGCGGTAAGCCTGGTCGGCCGTCGTGCGGTCGTCGGCGATAACGACGCGCTTCGGCGGCGGCATGCCGCTTTCCGAGCGCCAGCGGGCCGTATGCTCGGCGCCGTTTTCGCTCCAGTGGATCTGCGGGTGGACGGTGGATGTAGAAGTGTCGGACATGGTATGCAATCGAAAGAAGGTGGCGCGCGGCATGGTCGCCTGCGCAGGCCGTCTTTCATTATACGTGGCTGCCCGGCCTGGACTACTCCGACGCTGCCGGTTTTGCGCCGTAGGCTTCGGCCACGGCGCGGGCGCGGGCCAGTGCTTCGGGCGTCAGCTCCGGCGTTGGCGTCGCGGCGTCGGCAGGAACGGCCAGCGGCGTCGCGGCCTCATCGCCCGCTTTCGGCGGCTGCAGCAAGTTCAACAAGCGCAAGGTCAGGCTGCCGGCCTGGTCGCCAGGCTTCGATTGCGCCGGGTCCAGGCCTTCCTGGCCGGCGTTGTAGATACTGCTTTGCAGCTGCTGGCCCAGCATCTTGAACAGGTCACTCAAGCTGCCGGCAAAGTTCATCGAAGGCAGCTGCAGGGTCGGCAAGCCGCTGTCGCCGCCATCGTCACCTGTCCCGGCTTCCTGTACATCGTTGCTGGTTTCGTACGCCGCGCTGGTGCTGATCTTCGATTCGTACTGCACTTCCAGTTCGAATTCGAAGCTCTGGCCATCGGCTGTGGTGATCGTGCCTTTGCCGATAAAGTGGGCGTTCTCCGCCAGGCTGAAAGCGGCCGCATTGCGCGTGCCGCCGGCGCCCGACACGCTCGATGCCTGCGCGGCATAGCCGGAAGCCGCCGACAGGTCGATCGAGTCGAAGCTGATGCTGGCACCGTCGCCGAACAGTTGGCGCGCCATGTTGCCGAGGAAGTCCTGCGCCACGTCGAGCGTGGCGTTGCCGAGCGCGTCGGTGCGATCGGCCAGCCCCTGTGCCGACAGGTCCAGGCCTTTTTTCGATAGGGCCACCACGTCTTGGGCAGTGCGCTGCATCAGGGCGTCGGCCGTGCTGGAGGTGTTGCCGCCGGTTTTGGCCGGCTGCTGGCCCGCCAGGGTGCTGGCGGCGGTCTGGCGCGCGCCGAGGAGCGGGAGCTGGGGCAGGGTAGTGGCCATGGCGGTATCCAAATCAACGTTGTACCGGAATTAACGGCAGCAGCGGCGCCAGCTTTAACACTTCTTTGTAACAATCAAGATCTGGCAATCAGGATGTAACAATCAATGATGGTGATGCGACCAGCTGCCGTCGGCCGATGCCAGGTAGGACTTGACGGCGTCTGCCTGGCCGGTGGCGTGGCGTTTCAGTTCGCCGCACTGGCACAGCCCCTGGTAAGGCTGGATATGCGAGCAGGCCGAGACTTTTTGCAGGTAGACCTGCACCGATTTCTGGCATTTGTCGCATTTGAAGGTAAGGCTGCGGGCGGCTTTCATGGAATTCCTTTGTGTGGGCAAGTTGCGTCATGCGCGAAGGGCGAGATTTTAACCTACCTTGTATTGCGCTACATCTTGTTGCAAACCCGCCACGCATGAGCGCTGTGTGCGTCAACGCCCTGAACGCCGGCGCGTTCAATGGGAAGATCACCCCATCGTGCTTTGTGTTGAAAGGCCCCATCATGGAACAGCGCAGACAGACAGACAAGGAACTGGTCAGGCAATGGCTGAAAGCCGAACTGGCGCACCGCCGCCCGCCGCCCGGCCCCGAGCAGATACGCCGCGAACTGGGCTGGCATATGCTCAAGCTGAAAAAGGGCGGCATCCCGCGATAGGGTGCTACCCTGCGGTAAGGACTAGCGCACGCTGACCACGCTCTTGCCGCCCGCGCCCGGCTGTACCAGGATGCGGGTGGCGATGCGCTCCGTCATTTCCTGCACGTGCGAGATGACGCCCACCTTGCGGCCCATCGCCTGCAGGCCGTCGAGCGCATCCATCGCCACGCGCAGGGTTTCCGTGTCCAGGCTGCCAAAGCCCTCGTCGATAAACAGCGACTCGACCCGCACCCGGTTCGACGACAGCGAGGCCAGGCCCAGCGCCAGCGCCAGCGAGACCAGGAACGATTCGCCACCCGACAGCGAGTGCACCGAGCGCAGCTCGCCGCCCATGTCCTGGTCGCGCACCATCAGGCCCAGCGACGGATTGCCGGGATTATTGATGCGTTCGAGCCGATACCGCCGTGCCAGGTGGGTCAGGTGCGCATTGGCATAGCCGAGCAGCACCTCCAGCGTGAATTGCTGGGCGTAGTTGCGGAACTTCTTGCCGTCTGCCGAACCGATCAGCTCGTTCAGGCTGGCCCAGCGCCGCTCAATCATCGCCTGCGCCTCGATCTGTGCCAGCATCGCCTGCGCGCTGTGGCGCCGCGCGTCGTCCTGCGCAATGGCCAGGCGCAGCGCGGTGGCGGCCTGGTTGGCTTGCTGGCGCTCCGTCTGCAGTCCCGCCAAGGCCGCCTGCAAGGCCTCTGTATCGGTTTCCAGGTTTTCCGGTGGATGATCGCGATGCAGCGCCTGCTGCTGCAGCCGTTCGGCCAGCACCGTGTGCGCTTGCGCATGGCGCTTGTCCAGTTCCAGCAAGGCCTCGCGTTCGGCGCGCATGGCGTGCGCATCGCGTTCCAGGTGCGCGCGCAGGGTGTCGAGATCGTCCGGCGCATGCAGCCGATGCTGCTGCCGGAACTGCTGCAGCCATGCCTGCGCCGTGGCCGTTGCCGCCACTGCCTGCGCTTGCAGTGCGTCGAGTCGCTGCATGGTCTGCGCGCGCGCTTCGTCGAGGCGGATGCGCAGCTGGCTCGCTTCCTGCACCGCCGCCTGCCGCGCTGCCAGCGCCGTGCGGGCCGCGTCGATGCTGGCGGCCAGCGCGCGCTCGACCTGCTCCACGGGCTGGCCCTGCCATAGCGCGGCGCGCTCGTCCTGCATGCCCTTGAGCTTCGTATCCAGGGCCTTGAAGGCGGTGTCGGCATCGAGCGCCGCCTGGCGCGCCTTGACCGCCGCCGCATCGAGCGCATCAAGCTGCGCGGCGACCGTGGCCAGCGCATGGCTGCGTTCGTCTTGCGCTGCCTGCTGTTTCAGCCACTGCGTGCTTTCTGCCTGCCGCGCGGCGCGGAAATCCGCCGGCCCGTGCCGCCAGGCTTCCTTCCAGTCTTCCGCGCCATCGGCGTCGTCGAAGGCGCTGTCGAGCTGCCCGAGCAGGGCATCGAGGCTGGCGCGCGCCGCCTCGCCCTTGTCGCTGGCCGCCGCCTGTTGTGCCAGCAATTGCGCCAGCCGTGCCTGCGCGTCGGCCGCCAGCGCCGTCAGGCGCGTCTGTTCCTTTGCCGACTGTTCGTAGGCGGCTTGCGCCCGGTCGCGCCGCATGCCTGCCTGGCGCAGCGCATGTTCCTGCTGCGCCAGCGCCTGCAGCGCCGCATCATTGGCGGCGATCTGCTCGCCGAACCATGCGCTGCGCAGGTGCTCGGCCGGCAGTTGCAGGCTGGCCGATTGCAGCTGCCACTGCGCAGACAAGCCGTCGATCAGCGCGGGCAGGGCGGCCAGTTCCTGCGTGGCGGCGGCCTGCTCGCGCGCCAGCGAGGCCAGTGCCGCCCTGTGCGCGGCCAGCTGTTCCAGATTGCCGCGCAGCTGCGCACGGCAGCCTTGCACGCCGTCCCGCAGGCTGGCCAGCATGGCCTGCAGTGCATGATCGGCATGGCTGTACGGGTGTTCCAGTGCGCCGCAGACGGGGCAGGGTGCGTTGTCGGCGAGGGTGGCGCGCAATTGTTCCACGCTGGCCGCGCAGGCCGCTTCCGCGCCCTTCAAGGCGGTTTCAGCCTGCGCCAGCGACGCTTCCAGCACCGGTGTCTGTGCCGCTGCCAGGGCCAGCGCCGCCTGTTCGGCTTCAAACGCCTGAGTCAATTGCGCCGCTTTGGCTTGCCAGCGCGCCAGCTCCTGCTGTCTGCGCGCCAGTTCGGTCCAGGTTTTTTCCGCCGCCGCCAGGACCTTCGCGTGCGCTTCGAGTTGCTGGCGCTGCGCCGGCAGTTGCCCGCCATCGATGGCCTGCATGGCGGCGGTGGCGGCGGCGCGCTGCGCTTCCAGTTCGGCGGTAGTGGCGATGGCCGTTGCCAGCGCTTGCTGCTGCGTTTCGCTGTCACTGCCAGCCTGGCGCACCAGCAGCGCCGCCTGCGCCAGGCTGGCCGCGAATACGTCGGCTTGCGCGGCGGCCTGGCCGGCCTGGGCAAACAGCTGGTCCCACAGCGTCCAGTCCTTTGCCAGCGCCTGCCATTGTGCATGGCTGGCGAGCCATTGCGCGCCACTGGCCTGATGCGTGTTCAGGTCCTGCTGGTGCTGTTGCATGGCCAGCAGTTGCGCGCGCGCCGCATCGTTGGCCGTGTCGGCCGCCTGCGCCGCCAGTGAGGCCTGGCGATGCGCCGGCAATTGCGCGGCGATGCCGGCATCGAGCGCCTTGGCCTGGTCCAGCAATGGCCCCGCATCGCGCTGCGCCGCCTCCTGCGCCTGCAGGTGGATCGATGCCTGCAGCGAGGCGACAGCGAGCTGCTCCTGGCTGGCCAGGGCGTCCTGCGCCTGCTGGCGCGCGGCTTCGAGTGCCAGCGTAGTGGCGGCCAGATCGGCGTCGGTGCGCGCGATCTCCGCCAGCAGCGGGCGCGCCGGCTGCAGCAGGTCCCATTGCGCCAGCGCCTCGCGGCGCGGGACGGCCGTCTGTTGTTCGATGCCGGCCGCCTCCAGCGCCTGCTGCGCCTGGGCGGCCTGGGTCTGCAGGCGCTGTGCATCCTGATGCCAGCGCTGCTGCAGCTCCAGCACCGACTTGCGCAGTTCCAGTTGTTGCAGCGCCGCTTCGGCCGCCTCGCTCTGCTGCTCGGCCTGTTCACGCTCCTCGGCCGATAGCGGGCGCTGGTCGGCCAGCTTGTCGACAAGGCGTTCCAGCGCCTGCTTTTCCTTTTTCGCCCGTTCGAAGGCGCGGATCGAGATATCGGAATAGATGGTGCTGCCGGTCAGGGTTTCGAGCAGCTCGCCGCGCTCGTTGTCTTCCGTTTTCAGAAAGGTCGAGAACTCGTTCTGCGCCAGCAGCACGGCGCGCGTAAACTGGTCGAACGACAGGCCGATGCGCTTCTCGATCTCTTCCTTCACCTCCGTCTTGGTACCGCCGATGGCCTGCAGCGCGGGCAGCTGGTGCAGGCTCATGCTGGTCGCCTGCAGCGCGCCTTCGGCCCTGGTGCGCGAGCGGCGCACGCTCCAGCGCGCGCGGTAGCGGTGGCCGTCGTTGCCGACAAAATCGACCTGCGCGTAGCCGTCCGGCGTGCCGCGCCGCAGCAGCGTGCGCGTGTCCTGGGCGTTGACGGTTTCCTTGCCGACGTCGGGCAGGGCGCTGCGGCCCTGCACCTTGAGCAGGCGCGGCGTGGCGTCGTACAGGGCCAGGCACAGCGCGTCGAGCAGGGTGCTCTTGCCGGCGCCCGTGGGACCACTGATGGCGAACAGGCCGGAAGACGCCAGCGGCTCCTGCTCGAAGTCGACCATAAATTCGCCGGCCAGCGAGGCCAGGTTCTTGCCGCTGATAGTGAGGATTTTCATGGAGATTTTTTCAATGCAGTCAAATTGGCGTTCGCTTTCAACCCTAAAGCACAATCCGGGGTCGGACCCTGAGGGTCCGACCCCGGCCTTTTTGCTGTTCGGGTGTTACCACGCGCGAAAAAGATCACGCGCCAGGCAGCAGCAATTCAGCCAGTGCCGACAATTGTTCCGGCGGCGCCTCCTTGCCGAATTTTTGCTGGTACAGGCGGCGGAAGATCTCGTCAGGCTGCAGCTGGCCCAGCTGGTCGAGCGTCATCGACTCGATCGCGGTGGACCTGGCCGCGCTGGAGGTTTCGATCTTGGCCAGGCGCACCGGCTTGCCGTCGAGCGCCGCTTCGATGCGCGTGCGCAGGCCCGGTTCGGGCGCGTCCAGGCGCACGCGCACTTCCAGGAACGGTTGCGCTTCGGCTGGCGCATCAGGAAGATCCAACGCGGCCAGCTGTGCCAGCACCTCGGCCACCGGCGCAGGCTTGTCGGGCACGCGCAGCAGCGGCACGGCGCGCGGCACGTCGATCGTGCGTACGCCTTGCAGCTGCTCGCCGGCGAGATCGATGCACAGCACCTGGTGGCGGTAATTGACTTCGGCGAACGACAGCGGGATCGGGCTGCCGCTGTAGCGCACATGCCGCTGCTTGCCCACTTCCTGCGCCAGGTGCAGATGGCCCAGCGCCGCGTAGGCAATCGCCGGGTCGAAAATCCCCGACGGCAGCATCTCGGTGCCGCCGATGACGATGCGCCGCTCGGAGTCGTTCGACATCTCGCCGCCGACCATATGGCAGTGGCCCATGGCGACAATCGCCTGACCGGGCGCGCGCCGCGCCAGCGCCAGGTCGGCCAGCTGGCGGTACAGCATCGCGATGCCGCCCAGATAGGCATCCTGGCCGCTGCCGGCCGGCAGTTTCGGCACGTCGCCGGGGCGCAGGAACGGCACGGCCAGGCACCAGGCCTCGATATCGCCGCTGGCGCCCGTCAACGGCAGCAGCATGCGTTCGAGGTCGATCTGGCGGGCCTCGTCGCGCACGATGTGGCCCAGCATATGGGTGCCGTAGCCGGCCAGCAGCGGAGCGGGCGCTTCCAGGCGGCCGGCCGAATCGTGGTTGCCGGCGATGACGATCAGCTGCAGCGCCGGCCGCCGCGCCCTGGCCTGCTGCAGGAACACATACAGCTGTTTTTGCGAGGCGGCCGACGGGTTGGCGTTGTCGAACACATCGCCGGCCACCAGCAGCACATCCACCTGTTCGGCTACCAGCGTGTCGAGCAGCCAGTCGAGAAAGCGCTGGTGTTCGTAGCCCCGCTCGTAATTGTGCAGGGTCTGGCCCAGATGCCAGTCGGAAGTGTGCAGCAGACGCATGGGTGAATGATCGAATGGGGGGAGACAGGCGCCAATATACCACCGCTGTCAGCTTATGATCGTGGCGGCCCGGTAGGTATTGCGTCCATCCTGCTTGGCCTGGTACAGCAGCACGTCGGCCTGCTGCAGCAGGGCGGCCGGCGAGATGTCTTCGTCGCGGTAGAACGCCACGCCGACGCTGGCCGAAATCTGCACGGTGATGCCATCGAGTTCGAACGGCTGCTGCATCGCATAGACGATATTGGCGGCCAGCACCGCCGCGTCTTCCGGCCGGGTAATGCGCTCCATGATGATGGTGAATTCGTCGCCGCCCAGGCGGGCGATGATGTCGGTGGCGCGCATGGTCTGCGTCAGGCGCTGGGCAAAGGCGCGCAGCAGCGCGTCGCCGATGCCGTGGCCGTGGGTATCGTTGACGGGCTTGAAGCGGTCGATATCCATGTACATGACGGCCATCAGGTGACGGTGCTGGCGGCTCGCATGCATGGCGTCGGCCAGCTTCTGCACGAAGCCGGCCCGGTTCGACAGGCCCGTCAATGCATCGACCTGTGCCAGCTGCAGCAGCCGCTGTTTTTCGCGCTTCTGCACGGTGATATCCTGGCGCATCACGTGAAAGCCCACCACCTGCGGATGGTCTTCGCCGATCTGCGGAATATAGATCACTTCCATGCAGCGCTCGATGCCTTCCCTGGTGTCTTCCTCTTCAAAACTCAGCGTCTCGCCGGCCAGCACGCGTTCGATATACGGCGCCACCGTGCCGTAGCGCACGGCGCCCAGCGTTTCGCGCACGCTGCGCCCCAGCGCCTGCAGCCCTGTCAGGCCGAATTCGCGTTCGTAGGCCAGGTTCAGGAAGCGGTAGACCTGGTCGGCGTCGATATACGCGATCATGGCCGGCAGGGTGTCGGCGATCGTGCGCAGCCGTGCTTCGCTTTCGAGCAGCGCCACTTCCGATTCGCGCAGGGTGGTGATGTCGTCCAGGCTGCCCACATAGCCCTCGATGCGCCCGTCGATCAGGATCGGCGCGATCTTCATCGAGACCCATACCAGCTTGCCGTCGCGGTGCAGCCAGCGCAGGGTGGACTGGAACGGCGCATGGCTGCGCCGCAGTTCTTCCAGCGCCTGGTGCAGCAGCGGATAGTCTTCGGGATGCAGCGCGCTGGTCCAGCCGGCGCCGATGGCCGAGGCGCGCGGCTGCCCCGTGATCGCTTCAAACGTGCGGTTGACGTAGGTGCAGCGCCGTTCGCGGTCCAGCCGCACCAGTCCCAGCGGCGAGGCGTCGTTGACGGCCGCCAGCTCGGCCTGGTTCTGGCGCAGCGCCAGTTCCTGCTGGCGGCGCTGCGAAATGTCTTCGGCGATGCCCAGGATGTGTTCGACCTGCTGGCGCTCGTCGAACACCGGCACCGATACGGAATGCAGATGGCGCAGGCTGCCGTCGGGCAGGCGCAGCGGCTTTTCCGGGTGGTCGATCACGCCGCGCTCGGCCAGGATGGCGCGGTCGTCTTCTTCGTCATGCAGGCCGAAGCCGGGAGGAAAGGCAGCGGAGTCGGTCTTGCCGATCACGTCGTTCGCCAGGTAGCCGGTGATGTCTTCGGCAGCCTTGTTCCACACTTCCATCTGGCCGAAATTTTCGGGCCGCGCGCTTTTCACGTACACCAGCACCGGCAGATGGTCGATCAGCGACTGCAGGAAGCTGCGGTTGTCCTGCAGCGCCAGTTCGTCGAGTTTCCGCGCGCTGATGTCGCGCGAGGTGACGGCCACGCCGTCGCTGATCGGCACGATCTGGTGGCGCAGCCAGCGCGTGCCGCCGCGTGGCTGCGGCAGCTCGAACTCGTCTTCGATCGGCTGGCCCGATTCCATCACCAGCACGAAGCGTTCGAAAAAGCGTTCGCCGCGCAGCAGCGGCATCAGCGGCAAGGCGCGCTGGCCCAGCAGCTCGGCGCGCGGCTTGCCCAGCACGGCGGCGGCGCGTTCGTTGACGTCGGCAAAAATGAAGTCTTCGGGCGGCTTGCCGGGCGCCGGACGCCAGGCCTTGAGCAGCATCACCGAGTCCAGGCTGCCGTGGTGCGCCGCGCGCAGCAGCGCCTGCGCCTCCTGTGCCTGGCGAATGCTGCGCCGCAGCCGGCCGCTCTGGCGCATCAGCAGCGCGGTGAAGCCGGTGATCAGCAGGCTGGCGGCCACCAGCACGCCGATATACACGCGGCGGCGGTGCTCGAAATGGGCCAGTGCCGTGGCGCGGCTCACGCCCACCACCGCCAGCAGCGGATAGCGGCCCAGGTCGCGGTAGCTGTAGATGCGCGCAACGGCGTCGGGCGGCGGCGTGATTTCCGCCTGTTCCGCGACGTGCGTGGGCGGGCCCGGCATGCGGAAGTCGATCTGGTCGCTGATCACCAGCCGTTCGCCGATGCGCCCGACCGTCAGGCCGCTGTCGCGCGCGACCAGCATCAGCGCGCCTTGTTCGTCCAGGTTCAGGCGGTCGTAATCGTCGACAAAGTAGGTGGGGTCGACCAGGATCACGATGGCGCCGGCAAAGCTGCCGTCGGCATCGTTCAGGCGGCGGGCCGAACGGATCATCCATTTTTTGCTGGCCGCATCCATTACCGGCGTGTCGACCAGCGCGATATCGCCGGGCGTGGCGGCCAGCGTGCGAAAGAAGGCCTGGCCAGCCAGCTTGCCGGCCGGGTAACCATTGGCGCTGTCGATAATATTGCCCAGGCCGTCGGTAACGGCGATCGGCAATTCCAGTTTTGACGGCAGCACGCTGTCGAGCAGGCCCTGCGGGCGCGTGAATTGCGCCAGCGTCAGCGCGCCGCCCGTGGCTTCATGGCGCAGCTTGAACAGCTGCGTGGCGTGATCGGTCTGGCGCAGGATGTAGGCAGTATGGTCGGCCAGCGTGCGCGCCAGCGACTGGCTGGCCGCCACCGCGTCGCGCGTGGCGCCGGCCCGTTCCTGGCCGATCTGGTAGAGCAGGGCGCCCCACAGCGCCAGCAGCAGCGGCAGCGCGAACAGGGGAACCAGGCTGATGCGGTACAGCCGGCTGGCCAGGCGTTGCAGGGTTCTTGTCATCTATATCACGGTCGCTTGTGGCCAGAATCGTTGAACGGGGCGGCGCGCTGGTTTGCCCATGCGCCGCTGTCACTTGCTGACTACATTCTGCGTTAAATCAAGTGGTTGTGTCGCTTTTTATGATAAAAAAATTTCACGGCGCGACATGCCCGGCCGGCCGCGCCACGAAGTTTTACTTTTTGTTTACGCTTTTCGGCCCTTCCTTGACACCGTTTTTATGGCGCCGTCGCTACGATGGCGGCTGTACATACAGACAAGGAAAGCAAGATGCGTGATCGTGCGCCGCAAGCCATGCTCGAGAACTGGCGGATACGCGAGGCCAACGCCGGTGATATCGCGGTCCTGCTGGCGATCGAAGAGGCCAGCTTCAGTGCCGATCGTCTCAGCCGGCGCAGTTTTCGCCATCTGCTCACGCAAGGCAATTCGGTGACGCTGATCGGCGAGGTGCAGGGATGCGCCTGTGGCTATCTCACCCTGCTGTTTCGGGCCGATGTGTCGCTGGCCAGGGTGTATTCGATAGCCACCGCGCCGGCATGGCTGGGCAAGGGCATTGCCTCGGCCTTGCTGCACGCGGCAGAGGAGCTTGCGCTTGCCCGGCAGTGCGTTGCCATCCGCCTGGAAATCCGCAAGGACAACCTGCCTTCGCGCCAGCTGTTTTCGCAACATGGCTACACCGTCTTCGGTGAACATGACAGTTATTACCAGGATGGCATGGACGCGCTGCGGCTCGAGAAATCGCTGACGGCGCGATTGCGCCCCCCACTGGCGCGCGCCACCTACTATCCGCAAACCCTGGGTTTCACCTGTGGCGCCTCGTGCCTGATGATGGCCATGAAGGCGTTCGATCCGTCGCTGGTGCTGGACCGCACGCTGGAGCTGCAGCTGTGGCGCGAAGCGACCACCATCTTCATGACGGCCGGCCATGGCGGCTGCGGTCCGCATGGCCTGGCACTGGCCGCGCACCGGCGCGGCTACCGTGCCGAGATCTGGGTCAACGGCAGCGGCGTGCTGTTTCGCGAATCGGTGCGCAGCCAGGAAAAGCGCGACGTGATCACGCTGGTGCATGAGGACTTCGTGCGCAAGGTACGCGAGCGCGGCATCGTGGTGCACCACAAGGTGGCCGGGCCGGCGGAACTGAGCCGCTGCTATGCGGGCGGCGGCATCGCGCTGGTGCTGATCTCGACTTACCGGCTGACGCGCGAACGCGCGCCGCACTGGGTGGTCGTGACGGGCTCCGACGAACGCTATTTCTTTATCGACGACCCCGACAGCTCGAACGGCCGTCCGGCGGACGAGCGCATCAACGTGCCGATCCTGAAAAAGGATTTCGAACGCATGGCGCGCTACGGCCGCAACGCCACCAAGGCGGTGGTGGTGATTTATCCGCCAGTGCAGTAACTGCTTTGTCCCTCCGCAGTCCAATCCACTCACTTATTTATCATGCCTGCTACCAGAACCAGGGCCGCCCGCGCCCAAGCCGCAACGCCGCCAGATACCGCTGGCGAGACCGGTGAACCTCCCGCCCGCTCGCCAGTGACACTGCTGCGGGCAGCCACCACCATCGTGATCGTCGAACAGCCGAAGGACTGGCAGGCGGCGGCAGGGCAGGAAGTCGTCAGCGCCAGCGACTTTCTCGACGCTCCCGGCCAGCATGCGGCGCACGGCGCGGCCGTGATCAACCTGTGCCGCAGCTACAAATACCTGTCGGTCGGCTACTACTGTTCGCTGCTGGCCGAAGCGCGCGGCTATGCCGTGCTGCCCTCGGTCAAGACCATCAACGATCTGTCGCGCAAGGCCATCTACTGCCTCGATACCAGCGAGCTCGATCATGCGCTGAACCAGGCGCTGGACGACACGGACGGGCGGCCGATGCCGGCCGAGTTTTCGATGGATATTCATTTCGGCGTGACCGGCTACACGCCGCTGGCCGCGCTGGCACGGCAGATTTTCGACACCTTTCCCACTCCGCTGATGCGCGTCGAATTCGAACGCGACGATGACTGGAAGATCGCCGCCATCCGCGTGCACAATGTCAGCACCCTCGGCGACAGCCAGCTGGGCCACGCGCGCGCCGCCTTGCAGGCGATGGCGCTGGCGCCCGAACCGCATCGCACGCAGGTGAAACCGTATCGCTACCATATTGGGATTTTGCACAATCCGAAGGAAGAGCTGCCACCAAGCAATGACGCGGCGCTGGACCGGTTTGTCGACGTGGGCCGCCAGCTGGGCCTGGACGTGACCTTGATCGAGCGCAGGGATTTTTCGCGCCTGGCCGAATTCGACGCGCTGTTCATCCGTGAAACCACGGCGATCAATCACCACACCTATCTGTTTGCAAAAAAAGCCGAAAGCGAAGCAATGGTGGTGATCGACGACTCCATGTCCATCCTGCGCTGCACCAACAAGGTCTACCTGGCAGACCTGCTGCGCCGCAATGGTATTCCCACGCCGCGCACCTATGCGCTGCAGGCGGCGGACCTCGGCGATATCGGCCATATCGAGCGCGAGATCGGCTATCCGATGGTGATGAAAATCCCCGACGGCGCATTCTCGCGCGGGGTCAGCAAGGTCGGCAATGTCGAGGAATTCCGGCAGACGGCGCAGGCGCTGCTGGGGCAATCGGCGCTGATCCTGGTACAGGAATACATGTACACCGATTTCGACTGGCGCATCGGCGTGCTGAATCGCCAGGCGATTTTCGCCAGCAAGTACTTCATGTCCAGGGATCACTGGCAGATCGCCAAGCGCGATGCGCAGGGCCAGGCGCAATTCGGCGCGGCGCAGGCAGTGCTGCTCGACGAAGTGCCGGCCGACTTGCTGGCCCATGCCGTGGCTGCGGCCAACCTGATCGGCGACGGCCTGTACGGCGTGGACATGAAGATGACGGCGCGCGGCCCGGTGGTGATCGAAGTCAATGACAATCCGAATATCGACGCGGGCAATGAAGACAGCGTGCTGGGAGACGAACTGTACCGTATCGTGCTGCGCGATATCGTGCGCCGTCTCGATATTGCGCATGGGCTCGCCGCCAGTTGAACACCTGGCGCGCCATCTTGATTAAAATGGCGGTTTATCCCCTCGATTGAAAGCTGTCATGCAAACCAAAAAGCCCGACGCCGCCCGGCTGGACAAGATCGTCGCCGAGGCGCGCCGCGCGGCCGAGCAGCGCGAGAGCGGCTACCGCGAGCGCTCGCTGAAGATGTACCCGTGGGTGTGCGGCCGCTGCATGCGCGAATTCACGCGCGCCAACGTGCAGCAGCTGACCGTGCACCACCGCGACCACAATCATGACAACAACCCGCCCGACGGCAGCAACTGGGAGCTGCTGTGCCTGTACTGCCACGACAACGAACACTCGCGCTACCTGGAAGCGGACCGTGGCGCGGGACTGCTGTCGGCCGAGGTGGCGCCCGCGACGCACAATCCGTTTGCGGCGCTGGCGGGGCTGATCAGGAAAAAGGACTGAGTTTTAACGCTGAACCACAAGCTGGGCTCAGGCCCCCTCGACCGCCGGCGCAAGCCTCTGCGTTGGCGGCATCGAGGGTCTGACCCCGGCCTGCGCTGACAGTTGCCCTTTTTTACAGCGACGTCAGAAACGCCAGCAGCGATTCCCGCTCCGCCTTCGACAGTGCCTCGAAACGCTGCCTTGCGCGCGCTCCTTCGCCGCCGTGCCACAGGATCGCTTCGGTCAGGCTGCGCGCGCGCCCGTCGTGCAGGTAGCCGGCCTTGCCTTCCTTGCCCAGCACTTTTTCCGTGTAGCCGATGCCCCACAGCGGCGCCGTGCGCCACATGCTGCCCTGCGCCTGGCCTTCCGCGAACTTGTCGGCCAGGCCAGGCCCCATGTCGTGCAGCAGCAGGTCGGTATAGGGGCGGATGGTCTGGTCGCGCAGTTCGGCAAACAGGTGGCCGGAACCGGTCTTCATTTCCGCCGTATGGCAGGCGGCGCAGCGCATGCCCTGGAACAGTTTGGAACCAAGCGCAACCTGCTGCGCGTCGACCTTCAGCTCGTCGATCGGTGCCACGCCTTTCGGAAAACCGCTGGCGATGCTGCGCTGGGCCGGTACGGCCACCAGCGCCAGGTAGTGCGAGATCGACTGCAGGTCGGCCTCGGAAATGCCGGCCTGCCTGCCGCCGGCTGCGCAGGCCTTGGGCCCCGCCGTGCAGGCGCGGTTCGGATAGACGGGCGAGGTGACGGCCATGTCGAGCAGCAGCGCTTCGGCGGCCTGCTGGCGCAAGGTGGCCTTGGCGGCCTTCCAGCCGAAGCGGCCCAGGCGCACGGCGCCGCTTTCCGGATCGAACACGAAGTTGGCCTGGCCCTTGACACCGTCGGCGTCCGGCGTGGAACGCACGCGCGCCAGGATGTCCGCCTCCGGCACCGCTTCGAGCAGGCCCGTGCCGATCATCGGCGGCGCGGCGCGCAGCGAGGCGATGGCCGGCACCGGCCCCTCGAACGACAGCAGCGGCTTGCGCAGTTCCACATTCGTGCCATCGGCCAGCGTGACCTTGCTGGTCTCGAAGCCGCCGACAGCCACGCTGTTGCCCCAGTTCTGCGGCACGCCGCTGCTGGAGACCGCATTCATCTGGATCGCCGTGCCGTATTGCGGATGCGGCACCTGCTGGCCCGCTGCATCGAGGGCCGCCACGCGCACGGCCATCATGTCGAGCCGCTGGTTGATGGACGCGGGCGCCGGGCTGCGGCCATTGTTGACGTGGCAGGCGATGCAGGCCGACTGGGTGTAGCGCGGGCCTTGCAGGCCGACGGCCTGGGCGTAGCGGTCATTGCCGCCTTCGTTATGGTCGCCGGTGGTGAAATTGGTATGCACCAGGCGCCGGCCTTCGACAAAGCGCTGCATGTTCTGCATGCCGATATGGTTGTGCGGCTGCTGGAACATGAACAGCGCGTTATCCGAGTAGTTATAGGACACGGAGCCCAGGCCGCCCGACAGGGTGTCGGCCGGCAGCGGCACGGAATTGAGGCGCGGCTGCACCCCATACCATGGCCGCAGGCCGGCGCCCACCACATAGGTCCATTCATAGGAATAGTAGCGGATGCCGCCATCGTCGCCGTGGGCGGCCATCGCTTCCTTGGTCGAAAACATCGAGGGCGACACTTCGATGATGTCGCCCGATACCAGCGCGCGCGCCTTGACGTCCGTGCCATTCGGCATGCCGCCGGCATCGAGTCCGCCGTGGCCCGGATACTCCTTGATCAGCAGCGTGCAGGCGCCGTTGATGCCGTTGGCGTTGGCCAGCTTGCCGGCGGCCGGGTAGGCCAGCGGCTTGCACACGGGCACATTGCGGTCGACCAGCTCGCCGGGCGACATCCAGCCGTAGCCGGTCACGCCCGGGCGGTCGAAGCCGCGGAAGAAGGCCACGCCGCCGGACAGGAAGTCGACCGTGGTGTACTGGTTGACGATCAGGGTGGGTTTGGTCACGCCCGGCACGCGGCTGTTGTCGATGATCTCGACGCCCCAGGTGCGGTTCTTGAAGTATTGCGGCACGAACGTCAGGTAGTTGCCCGGTCCCTTGTCGAGCGGCAGGCCGGTGACGGGATCGACCGTTTCATTCGGGCCGTAGCCGATCTCGTTCCATTCCTCGCCCCGTTCGCGGCCATGGCGCGCCAGGCCGCGCGCGCCGAAGCGCGTGACCAGCGTGCCGTCGGCCAGCGTGAACTGCAGCGTTTCGAGCGGCTCTTTCGCGGCAGGCAGCGGCACCAAGGCGCTGCCGTCAGCCGGGAATTTCAGCGCCGAAGTGGCTTGCAGCGGCAGGCTGTTGTCGCTGCCGGGCGACTTGAATACCGCTTCGAGCAGCGAATAGCCATACTGGGTGGCGCGCGCCACGCCCTGCAGGCGGAGATAGCGCGCGTTGAGGCCGAGGTTGAAAAATTCCTCGGTGCCGCCCTTGCCATTGGTAACGTAGCGCACCTGGGTCCACGTACGGCCATCGTCGGAAGTTTGCAACGCATATTCCTTGCCATAGGCGTTTTCCCATTGCAGCTGCAGGTAGCCGATGGCCGTGGGCGTGCCGAAGTCGAACTGGATCCAGGCGCCGTCTTCAAAGCTGCTGGCCCAGCGCGTGGCGCTCTTGCCGTCGATTGCCATGGCGGCCGACATGCCGGGGTTTTCCACCGCCGAGGAAGTGGCGGCAACGGGTTTGACCGCCACGCCGGGCCGGGTCGGGTCGCCTGGCACCACCGGCGGCGTGACGGGCGGCTCGCTTGGCAGCGTGGCCGGCGTGCCGGTAAACGCCTGGATCTCGAAAATCGAATAGCCATACTGGCCGCTGCGCTTGACGCCCTGCATGCGCAGGTAGCGGCCCTGGCCCGACAGGCCGGTGATGTCCTCCACGCCGCCGCCGCTGTTCTCGACGCTGCGGATGGTGGTCCAGTTGTTCAGGTCATCCGAGACCTGCAGCAGATAGGC
This sequence comes from Janthinobacterium sp., assembly GCF_031995485.1. Taxonomy (NCBI): domain Bacteria; kingdom Pseudomonadati; phylum Pseudomonadota; class Betaproteobacteria; order Burkholderiales; family Oxalobacteraceae; genus Janthinobacterium; species Janthinobacterium sp. The sequence continues at coordinate 53,092 of NZ_DAMAGB010000023.1, read as the reverse complement.
GCTGGCGTGGGCGTTTTCCCAGCTGATGCGCACGCGCGTGACCAGCTGCGAGCTGCCGAAATCGAGCGTCAGGTATTCGTTGTCGTGAAAGCTGCTGCCCCAGCGCGTGCCGTCGTTGCGGTCGATCGCGGCCGCCGCCGACAGGTCGCCACGTTCGGCCGAACTGGCCGTCGCGCCGACGGGTGTCAGCACGGTTTCGGACGCTACCTGTGCGCCCAGTTGCGCCGTGGGCGCCGTCGCCGCAGTTGGTGCCGCATCGCCGCCACCGCCACAGGCGGCCAGGGCCAACACCAGCGGTAGCAGTGGAGCTGCGCGCAGGCCATGCCGGAATTGAATCATGACGCTCTTCCTTGATAATTGGTTATATGTGAGAAGCCTGCCAGACACCGCCAGGCCGCCCACGGCAAGGGAGGCAGGAAGTAGCTGGAATGATCATAGACGAGAAGGGAATTTATTGCCATATGGCAATATTGAAGCACATTATCGCAGCGGCGGCAGCGTGTCAAGTGTGTTGTCAGGCGGGCGATACGCCAGCGATAAAACGCGAGCCCGACAAGAAAATGCGGTATCTTTATCGCATGGACAATCACGCTTTCCGACAGCACGCCGGACCCGCCGCATGACGCTGCCGGCCGCACCGCCTGCGCTGCTGGACGCCGATGGCGCGCCGCGTTTCGGGCGCTATGCCGGCCTGGCCGGCGGCTTTGACTGGGCCGCCCTGGCGCCGCCCCATGCGCGCGGATGGCTGTGGCGCTGGCTGCACCACAAGCGCTGGCATTATGTGGCGCTGGCCACGCCGGAGCTGTTCTGCGCCGTGGCCATCGTCGACCTGGGCTGGACCAGCACCGCCTTTGCCTATGCGTTCGACCGCCGCAAGGGCAAGCTGGTGGCGTCGTTTTCGCGCGATGGCGTGCCGGGACTGTCGGCCACGCTGGCGCCGCATGCGGTGGCCGGCAGCCGCTTCCGGTTTTTGTCCGATATCATCGCCATCGACGCCATGCCGCGGCACCGCTACCGTTTGCGGCTCGATTGCGGCACGTTCGGCATCGATGCGGAGTTCGGCCCGCCGCTGGCGCCGACCCTGCTCGCGTTTGGCGAGGTGAAGGAGGGTGGCAGCGTGCATGCGACGCAAAAGTCGGGCGGCCTGCCGCTGTGGGGCACGGTACGCTGCGGCGCGATCGGCTACAGCCTGGACGACGGCGTGGCCAGCTTCGATTACTCGAACGGCTTGCTGGCGCGCGAGACGGAATGGCGCTGGGCCTCGGCGCATGGGCTGGACCTGGGCTTCAATCTGCAGGCAGGGTATTTCGGCGCGAACGAAAACGCGCTGTGGCTCGATGGCCAGCTGTATGCGCTGGGCCGCGCCCATTTCGACTTCAATCCCGACAATCCGCTGGCGCCCTGGCATGTGTGGACCGACGACGATCTGCTGGACCTGCATTTCAGGCCGGAAGGGGCGCGCCGCGAAGAGCGTGACCTGTGGCTGGCGGCGAGCCGCTATATCCAGCCGATCGGCACCTTCAGTGGCTGGGTGCGCGCCAGCATCGATGCCCCCAAACGCATCGTGGCGCAGCTGGCCGGCGTAACCGAAAGCCACCGCTCGCGCTGGTAGCGGCGCTGTTCGCACACCGTCACTTTTTTGCAAAAAGCATCACATGGTCAAGTTTTTTTGCAGATGCTTCCTATACACTGGCGCAGCTGCTGCAGTCGCATAGCCGCCAGCATCGTCCAGACAGTCCATAAGGCCAGAGCATGAGTATCCGTAATCTCGACAAATTGTTCAAGCCGGCCTCGGTGGCCCTGATCGGCGCTTCCTCGCGCGAGCGCAGCCTGGGCGCCATCGCTTTGCATAACCTGATGCAGGGCGGCTACCAGGGCGCCATCTATCCGGTCAATCCCAAATACGAAGAGCTGCATGCGCTGCGCTGCTATCACAAGCTGTCGCAATTGCCCAAGGCGCCCGAGCTGGCCATTATCTGCACGCCGCCTGCCACCTTGCCGGGGCTGATCCGCGACCTGGGCAGCATGGGCACGCGCGCGGCCATCGTCATGACGGCGGGCCTGGACAGCGCGGAGCACGGCAAGCTGCGCCACCTGATGCTGAAGGAGGCGAAACCCCATCTGCTGCGCATCCTGGGGCCGAACAGCATGGGCCTGCTGGTGCCGAAAATCGGCCTGAATGCCAGTTTTACCCATGTGGGCGCGACCGCCGGCAAGATCGCCTTTGTGTCGCAGTCGGGCGCGCTGGTGTCGGGCGTACTCGACTGGGCCAACGCGCATGGGGTGGGCTTTTCCAAGTTCATCTCGCTGGGCGGCAGTGCCGACATCGATTTTGGCGACCTGCTCGACTACCTGGCCGGCGACATCGACACGGCCGCCATCCTGCTGTACATGGAAGACATCCAGGCGGCGCGCAAATTCATGTCGGCCGCGCGCGCGGCGGCGCGCAGCAAACCCGTCATCGTATTGAAAGCCGGGCGCGAAGCGGAAGGCGCGGCGATGGCGGCCTGGCATACGGGCGCGCTGGCCGGGTCGGACGCCGTGTACGACGCGGCCATCCGCCGCGCCGGCATGCTGCGCGTGTATTCGGCCGAGGAGCTGTTCGACGCGGTCGAGACGCTCACGCATATCCGCGCCCAGCGCGGCGAGCGCCTGGCGATTCTGTGCAATGGCGGCGGACTGGGCGTGATGGCCACCGATGCGCTGGTGGGCAGCGGCGGCAAGCTGGCCGAATTGTCGCCCGAGACCGTGATCGCGCTGGAAAAAGCGCTGCCGCCGGGCTGGTCGCACGACAACCCGGTCGGCCTGGCCGGCGACGCGCCGGTGCAGCGCTATGTCGATGCGCTCAAGCCGCTGCTGTCCGAACCGGAAGCGGACGCCATGCTGCTGCTGCACGCGCCCAGCGCGATGGTGTCCTCGATCGAGATCGCCGAAGCCGTCACGCCGCTGATCAAGGCCACCTCGCGCACGGTCCTGTCGTGCATGCTGGGCGGCACCACGGTGGCGCCCGCGCGCCAGGTATTCAACCGCGCCGGCATCCCCACTTACGACACGCCCGAAAAAGCCGTGCATGGCTTCATGCAGATCGTGCAGTACCGGCGCAACCAGGACACCCTGATGGAGGTGCCGGCCCAGCTGCCGCTGTCGTCCACGCCGCGCCGCGCGCGCGTGCGCGAAATCGTCGCGCAGGCGCTGGCGGCCGGCCAGACGGTGCTGGGCGAATGCCGCTCGAAAGAGATCCTGGCCGCCTACGGCATTCCGGTGGCGATTACCCGCATGGCGGCCGACGTGGAAGAGGCGCTGGCGGTGGCGGCCGATATCGGCTATCCGGTGGCGCTGAAAATCCATTCGCCCGATATCGCCCATAAATCCGACGTGGGCGGGGTGGCGCTCGATCTCGACAATCCGACGATTTTGCGCACGGCGGCCGCCGCGATGGAAAAGCGCGTGCGCAAGATGCGTCCCGACGCGCTGATCGACGGCTTCACGGTGCAGCAGATGGCGCGCCGGCCGCAGTCGCATGAACTGATTGTCGGCGTTACCACCGACAGCGCCTTCGGTCCCGTGATCCTGGTGGGGCAGGGCGGCATTTCGGTGGAGGTGACGGCCGACCATGCAATCGGCCTGCCGCCGCTGAACATGGTGCTGGCGCGCGACATGCTCTCGCGCACGCGCGTGTCGAAACTGCTGGCCGGCTACCGCAACCAGCCGGCCGCCGATATCGACGCCATCTGCTATGCCCTGATCCAGGTGGCCGAACTGGTGGCCGATATCGGCGAGCTGGCCGAACTGGACATCAACCCGCTGGTGGCCGACGCCAACGGCGTGATCGCGCTCGACGCGCGCATCCGCCTGCAGCCGGGGCAGAGCGCCGACCGGCTGGCGATCCGCCCGTATCCGCAGGAACTGGAAGAAGAGGTGACGTGGATGGGGCAATCCATCGTGCTGCGCCCGATCCGTCCCGAGGACGCGCCGCAGCATGTGGACCTGTTCAACGCGCTCGATCCGGACGACGTGCGGCTGCGCTTCTTTACCTCGATGCGCGAGCTGCCGCTGTCGCAGCTGGCGCGCCTGACGCAGATCGATTACGACCGCGCGATGGCGTTTATCGCCACCCACACCGGACCGGACGGCGTGCCGGAAACGCTGGGCGTGGTGCGCGCGGTGGCCGATCCGGACAATATCACGGCCGATTTCGCGATTGCCGTGCGCTCCAAGCTCAAGGCGCAGGGCCTCGGCCATATCCTGTTCGAGAAGCTGGTCGACTATTTCCGCAGCCGCGGCACGGAAGAGCTGGTGGGTGAGGCGATGGCGCGCAACAAGGGCATGCAGAAGCTGGTGAAAAGCTTTGGCGGCACCGTCACGCCATCGGAAGAGCCGGGCGTGGTCGACCTGCATATCAGCCTGCGCGAAGGAAATTGACTTCTTGCAAAGTTCGCAGGCCATGGCGCCTGTTTGTGCAGGATCAAATGCGGCCCTGTCGGCAGTCTTTACACTCTTATCTCCAAGCGGCGAGATCGTTCGCATTTCATGGGGTGGGTGCATGCTTACAGCTACATATACTTTGGTGTCCTTGTCGGTCGAGCAGGCCAGCATCCGCGTCAGCCTGCTGTCGTTTCAACAATATATGCACGCGCAGCTGCGCCACCAGCGCGAACTGAGCCTGTCCCATTTGGATTATGCAGGCGAGTGGCTGAACCGCCTGTATCAGGTCGGCTACTGGCGCAAGGTCGACCAGTACCTGATTCCCGCGATCCGCCAGGCCACGCCGCACGCCGATGGCCTGCTGGACGAATTGAACAGCCTCAACCGTGCCGCGCTGGACAGCGTGCATGCCGTGCAGCGGCGCGCCGTGGCCGCCATCGACAGCTCGGAGCAGCAGCTGGAGCAGCAGGCCGAACAGCTGTGCATCGCTATCGACAGCTTTTGCGGCGCCCTGCTGGCGCGGCTGGAAAAGGAAGAGCGCGAGCTGTTTGCGCTGGCGCGCCGGGTAATTGTCGGCGAGGCGTGGTTTGCCATCGCCTACCAGTTCCTGGCGCATGACGCCCGCGCCGAAGAAAACCGCCGCAGCAAGGCGCAGGTGCTGCCGTTTGTGCAGCCTGCCGCAGCGATGGCGACGCGAGGTTCGGTGCATGCGCCGTCAGTGGCCGCTAACTGCGCTGCAGGCGCCGGGCCTGCCGGTCTGCACCATCATGTGGCATAAGGTGGATGAAATACCAATTTTTATGGAAAAAATGTTTAAGTTAATTATTATATAATTACTTCAGTCCTGTCTGATGCAATGCCCCCGGCTTTGTTATGATGGTGGTTTTGATCCACGCGAAACCCGTCATGTTCGAATTTCTCTTCAAGCGTTCTGCCAGCAAAGCCAGCAAGGCAAGCAAGACCACCGCCCCGGATCCTGTGGTGGCAGAGCAGGCCGCCGCCACCGCGCAGAGCGCCTCGCGCCGCGCCGAACAGGTGGCCCGCGCCCATGCCGTGGCCGGCGATGAAGCAGCGGCAGCCGACTTTATTATTGGCAGCGAATTTGCCGAAGCCCGCCTGATCGCGGCCGAACACGTCCATTCGCTGGCGCTGCTGGAAAAAGTCCACCAGGCCATGCGCAATACGGATCGCCGCGTCGCCAAACTGGTGCAGGGCCGCATCGACCTGATCCGCCACCAGGCGGCCGAGTCGCAGCGCGCCCAGGCCAGCATCGCCACCGCGCAGCGCCTGCTGAACGACGAAAAGCTGAGCCCGAACCAGGTAGCCGAGCTGGACCGCCAATGGCAGGTCATCAAGTCCACGCCGGAGCTGGCCGAACAATTCACCACCGCCCGCGCCGCGCTGGCGCAGCGCTTGGAAGCGCAGGTGGCGCTGCAGCGCGCCGTGATCGACGCGGTTGCTGCCGCACGCCAGCTGGCTGCCGGCGGCCAGTCGGCCGACGAACTGGCCCAGGCCCTGGCCAGCCTCGACGCCGAGCATGCGCAGCATGGGCAGTCGCCCGAGCGCGCTTCGCTGCCGAAACACCTGGCGCTTGACTTCGACCAGGCGCGCGCGCAGGCACAAACGGCTTTGCACGCATTGCAGCAGCACCAGGCCGTGTTCGACGCGCGCCATGCGGCGCTGGCCGAGTGGCAGGCGCAGGATGCCGCCACGCTGGACACCGCAGCGCTCAAACGCGCATGGCAGGCACTACCGCGCCTGCCGGAGTCGGCGTTGTCGGACAGCCTGCAACAGCAATTCCAGGCCTTGCTGGCCACGGCGCCCGCACCGCTGGTTCCCGAGGCGCCGGCTGCAAGTGAACCTTCAGCGCCGCGCAAGCCGCGCCAGGAAGCCGCGCCCGTGTCGAAAGAAGCCACCGAGCAATTCTTCAAGACGCTCGACGCAATGGAAGCGGCGCTGGCCGAAGGCCTGCTGCATGTGGCTTCCGAGCACGACAAGACCTTGCGCGACAGCAAGCATGGCCGTCTGACGCCGGCGCAGGCCGACCGCCTGGCCCATGTGCGTGCGCAGTTCAAGCAGCTGGCCGACTGGGCGCGCTGGGGCGGCAACGTTTCGCGCGAAGAACTGGTCAAGGCCGGCGAGGAATTGCCGGCGCAGCAATTGCCGATGAGCGAGCTGGCCCGCAAGGTGGGCAGCCTGCGCGAACGCTGGAAGTCGCTCGACACCTTGTCCGGCCCGGCGCCCAAGTCCCTGTGGGAGCGTTTCGACGCCGCCTGCACGGTCGCCTATGCCCCGGCCGCCCAGCATTTCAAGCAGCTGGCCGAAGAGCGCCACGGCAATGCCGCCAAGGCGCAGGAGCTGATCGTCGAGGCAACTGCGCTGGCATCGCAGGAAAGTACAGACTGGAAACAGGTCGCGTCGAGTTCGCAGCGCCTGCGCCAGGCCTGGATGCGCCTGGGCACCATCGACCGCAAGGAAAAGAAACGCCTGGACACGGAGTTTGGCAACGCGCTCGACGCCTTGCTCAAGCCGCTCGACACGCAGCGCCAGATCGAAACGGCGCGCCGCGAACAGCTGATCGTCGAAGTGGGCCTGTTGAAACCGTCGGAGCGCAATACGGTCGACATGCTGCGCGCGCTGCAGGACAAATGGCAGGAGCTGGCCAAGGCGCTGCCGCTGGAGCGCCGCGCCGAGCAGGCCCTGTGGCAGCGTTTCCGCGCCGCCTGCGACGACATCTTTGCCAAGCGCAAGGAAACCGCGCATGCGGCCGACCATGAGCGCCGCGAACACCTGCATGCGCGCGAAGCGCTGTGCGCCGCGCTGGAAACGGCGGTCATGCCGGACGGCGATGACAAGAGCCGCACCGCCTTTATCAACCAGCTGCTGCGCGAGACGCGCGCCGCCTGGAACGCCACCGGTCCGGTGCCACGCGCCAGCGAAGCGAAGATCGAGCAGCGCTACCAGGATGCGATTGCCGCGCTGCAGGCGCAGGCCGACGCCATCGCCCAGCGCGCCGGCGCGGCGCAAGCCAATGCCCTGCGCGACAAGCTGCGCCTGGTGCAGTCGCTGGAAGCGGCGCTGGCTGAAGGCGGCGAGGTCGACGCGCAGGCGTGGACCGGACGCTGGAGCGCCTTGCCGCCGCTGGACGCGCAATACGAGCGCAGCCTGCAGGCGCGCTTTGCCGCCGCCGTGGCCGCCATCGGCGCGGGCAGCGCGGCGTATGTCGCCAGGCTGCAATCGGGCGTGCCGCGCCTGCTGGAAGAAGTGCTGCGCCTGGAAATCGTGGCCGGTGTCGACAGCGGCGCCGAGTTTGCGCGCGACCGCCTGAAAATGCAGGTTGAAGTGCTGCAGTCGTCGCTGAAGTCGGGCCAGAAGCCGTTGACGCAGGCGTCGCAGCTGATGCAGCTGTGCGCGATCGCCGCGCTGACCGACGCGCGCACGGCCAGCCGCATCGAGGCGCTGCTGCGCCGTATCGGTGGCGCGCAATGAGCATCAGCGTCCGCATCCAGCAAGCCGACTTTGACCTGAGCGCGGAGATTGCCCAGCTGCGCGCGCATGATCCGAAGGTCGGCGCGGTGGTCGGTTTTGTCGGCACCGTGCGCGACATGAACGAGGGGCTGGACGTGGCCTCGATGGAACTGGAACACTATCCGGGCATGACGGAAAAGTCGATCGAGGCCATCGTCGCACAGGCAAAAGCACGCTGGCCGCTGGCCGGCGCCCTCGTGATCCACCGCGTCGGTCCCTTGAAGCCGCAGGAGCAGATCGTGCTGGTGGCCGTTTCGTCGGGCCACCGCGGCGAGGCGTTTGCCGCCTGCGAATTCATTATCGACTACCTGAAAACGGAAGCGCCGTTCTGGAAGAAGGAAGCTACGCCGCAAGGCGCGCGCTGGGTCGATGCGCGCGTTACCGACGAAGCGGCGCTCGACAAGTGGCGCACTTTGTAAACCGGCCTTCCGGATCAAGAGTACGGCACACGCCAGCGTAGCGCCACTGCATTATTTTGTTGCAATGTGTATGCTTGAAAAGTTCTGCCCCACCCCAATTTGCTTTACAACGAATTAACCGGGAGCACTTTTCATCATGCGACAAGATAAACTCACCACCAAACTGCAAGAAGCCCTGGCCGACGCGCAAAGCCTGGCCGTGGGCAATGACAATCCCTATATCGAACCGGTCCATCTGCTGACCGCCCTGCTGAACCAGGACGACGGCGGGGCGCGCTCGCTGCTCTCGCGCGCCGGCGCCAATGTCGGCGGCCTGTCCAAGGCATTGACGTCCTCGCTGGAGCGCCTGCCCAAGGTCTCCGGCACCGACGGCAACGTGCAGATCAGCCGCGAATTTGCCGCCCTGTTGAACCTGGCCGACAAGGAAGCGCAAAAGGCCGGCGACCAGTTCATTTCCAGCGAAATGGTCTTGCTGGCAATGGCCGACGACAAGTCCGACGCGGGCAAGCTGGCGCGCGAAAACGGCTTGAGCCGCAAGTCGCTCGAAGCGGCGATCGAGGCGGTGCGCGGCGGTAACAAGGTCGACTCGCAGGAGGCGGAAGGCCAGCGCGAAGCGCTGAAAAAATACACGCTGGACCTGACCGAGCGCGCCCGCAAGGGCAAACTCGACCCCGTCATCGGCCGCGACGACGAGATCCGCCGCACCATCCAGATCCTGCAGCGCCGCACCAAGAACAATCCCGTGCTGATCGGCGAGCCGGGCGTGGGCAAGACCGCCATCGTCGAAGGCCTGGCGCAGCGCATCGTCAATGGCGAAGTACCCGAGTCGCTGAAAGGCAAGCGCGTGCTGTCGCTGGACATGGCGGCCCTGCTGGCTGGCGCGAAATATCGCGGCGAATTCGAGGAGCGCCTGAAATCCGTGCTGAAGGAACTGGCGATGGATGAAGGCCAGAGCATCGTCTTTATCGACGAGATGCACACGATGGTCGGCGCCGGCAAGGCCGAAGGCGCGATGGACGCCGGCAATATGCTGAAACCGGCGCTGGCGCGTGGCGAACTGCACTGCGTGGGCGCCACCACGCTCGACGAGTACCGCAAATATATCGAGAAGGACGCCGCGCTCGAGCGCCGCTTCCAGAAAGTGCTGGTCGACGAGCCGACGGTGGAGGCGACCATCGCCATCCTGCGCGGTCTGCAGGACAAGTACGCGCTGCACCACAAGGTGGAGATCACGGACGCGGCCATTATCGCGGCGGCGGAATTGTCGCACCGCTATATTACCGACCGCTTCTTGCCCGATAAAGCCATCGACCTGATCGACGAAGCGGCGGCCAAGATCAAGATCGAGATCGACTCCAAGCCCGAAGTGATGGACCGCCTGGAACGGCGCCTGATCCAGCTGAAGATCGAGAAGGAAGCCGTCAAGAAGGAAAAAGACGAAGCATCGCTGCGCCGCCTGGGCCTGATCGACGAAGAGATTCTCAAGCTGCAGCGCGAATACAACGACTTCGAGGAAATCCTGAAGGCGGAAAAAGCCGTGGTGCAGGGCAGCACGCATATCAAGGAAGAGATCGAAAACGTCAAGCTGCAGATGGAACAGGCCACGCGCGAGAGCAACTGGCAGAAAGTGTCGGAGCTGCAGTACGGCAAGCTGCCGCAGCTTGAAGCCCAGCTCAAACAGGCCGACAGCGGCGCCGCCAATGTGCCGTCGGACCAGCCGAAACTGCTGCGCACGCAGGTGGGCGCGGAAGAGATCGCCGAAGTGGTGTCGCGCGCGACCGGCATCCCCGTCTCGCGCATGATGCAGGGCGAGCGCGACAAGCTGCTGCATATCGAAGAGAAGCTGCACGAGCGCGTGGTGGGCCAGGATGAAGCGATCACGGCCGTGGCCGATGCGATCCGCCGTTCGCGAGCGGGCCTGTCCGATCCGAACCGGCCGTACGGCTCGTTCATGTTCCTGGGGCCGACGGGCGTCGGCAAGACCGAGCTGAGCAAGGCACTGGCGACGTTCCTGTTCGATACGGAAGAGTCGATGATCCGCATCGACATGAGCGAATTCATGGAAAAGCACTCGGTGGCCCGCCTGATCGGTGCGCCGCCCGGCTATGTGGGCTACGACGAGGGCGGCTACCTGACGGAAGCGGTGCGCCGCAAGCCGTACAGCGTGATCCTGCTCGACGAAGTGGAAAAGGCGCATGCCGATGTGTTCAACGTGCTGCTGCAGGTGCTCGACGACGGCCGCATGACGGACGGGCAGGGCCGCACGGTGGACTTCAAGAACACCGTCATCATCATGACCTCGAACCTGGGTTCGCATAAAATCCAGGCGATGGAAAGCGATGATCCGGGCGTGGTGAAACTGTCCGTGATGGCCGAGGTGCGCTCGCATTTCCGTCCCGAGTTCATCAACCGCATCGACGAGATCGTGGTGTTCCATGGCCTCGACGAGAAAAATATCGGTGCGATCGCCAAGATCCAGCTGAAGATCCTCGAAGAACGCCTGGCGCGCATGGACATGGGCCTGTCGCTGACCGATGCCGCGCTGCAGAAGATCGCGGAAGCGGGCTACGATCCGGTCTATGGCGCGCGGCCGTTGAAACGGGCGATCCAGCAGCAGATCGAAAATCCGCTGTCCAAGCTGATTCTGGAAGGCAAGTTCGGTCCGAAAGACGAGATCCGCATCGATGCACAGGGGGGCAACCTGGTATTTACGGGTGCGCAGGTGGGGCTCGATAAAGTCTGACCCAAAGGCAAACTGCTGGGGTCGGACCCTGAGGGGGCATGCGCCACAATGTCGCGCATGCCGTTTCTGGAGGAAGCGACCCCGCTGTCTGCCGTGGGGTTTAATTCAAGCAAGGGCGGTATCAGGCTGGACCTGATGCCGCCCTTGTTGCTATCATCAACCCTATTTTTGATCACTCTGGAGGCTGGGACATGGCAAGCAAATGGCAGGCAGGACGACGCATCGTACTTGGAATGAGTTTGGCGGCGGCCGTGCTGGCGCTGCCCGCGCATGCGCAGGAAGAAAAGGTCCTGAATATCTACAACTGGTCCGACTATATCGGCGACGAGACGATCAAGAATTTTGAGAAGGAAACGGGCATCAAGGTGCGCTACGACGTTTTCGATAACAATGAAATCCTCAACGCGAAACTGGTGGCTGGCAAGTCGGGCTATGACATCGTGGTGCCGACGGCGCAATGGGCCAAGCTGCAGATCGATGCGGGCCTGCTGCGCAAGCTCGACAAAAGCAAACTGAACAATATCGGCAACCTGGACGCCAGTCTGCAGGCCAAGCTGGCCAAGATCGATCCGAACAATGACTATCTGGTCGACTGGCTGTGGGGCTACACGACGGTGGGCATCAACGTCAACAAGGTCAAGGCCGCGCTCGGTACCATGCCGATGCCGGAAAACGCCTGGGACCTGATCTTCGATCCGAAATATGTGTCGAAGCTGAAGTCGTGCGGCGTGTCGTTCCTCGATTCGCCCTCCGAAGTACTGCCGGCCGCGCTGCAGTACCTGGGCAAACCCGCGTATTCGAAATCGAGCGCCGACTACCAGGAGGCGGGCAAGGTGCTGCAGGCGATCCGTCCGTATGTAACGCTGTTCAGCTCGTCAGGCTACATCAATGACATGGCCAACGGCTCCGTCTGCGTGGCGCTGGGCTGGTCGGGCGACATCAATATCGCGCGCCAGCGGGCATTGGATGCCAAGAACGGCAATGTAATCCAGGTGCTGGTGCCGAAAACGGCCGCGCTGATGTTCGACACGATGGCGATTCCGGCCGACGCGCCGCATCCGAACAATGCGCATGCCTTTATCAATTACATCCTGCGCCCCCAAGTGCACGCCAGCCTGAGCAACAAGGTGTTCTACGCCAATCCGAACACGCCGAGCCTGAAATACGTGCGCAAGGATATTGCCGAGAACAAGGCGATCTTCCTGCCCGACGCCGACAAGCAGCGCATGGCCGCGCCCGAAGCGATCACGGCCGATGTCCGCCGCCTGATGACGCGCATTTATACCAAGTTCAAAACGGGAGTCTGAAAAAAGCGATGGCGCGAGGGACGGTGATGCCGTCACTGGCGCCATTGATTGGAGCTGTGGTGCGCTACTCGTGATAGCGGTCCATCAGTTTGTGGTGGCTGCCGCGCGATTCTTCGATCAGTTCAAAGGCGACAAAGCCGATGATGGCAGCGAAGATGGCGATAAAGAGAAAGATGATCAAGGTCAACATGATGTTTCAGCCGCCGTTGGACGGCTGTCCGCTGGGTTGCTCAGTGCGCCAAAGGAAACTTGGCGCGGTGTTGATGCAATTAAACTCTAGCAGATAGCCGGCGCTTTACAAGCGAGCTGCGCAAAGGATGGTGGGTTGTCGGATTACGCGCTGCGCGCTAATCCGACCTACCCGACGTACGCGCATTACCGGCCACGTCAACAATGTTGTCGGATTACGCTACGCTAATCCGACCTACCCGACCTGGGCGACACACGGTGGCTTTGATGACCGCAGGTCGGGTTAGCGCGCAGCGCGTAACCCGACACCATCGTTGGCTTTACTTCACCACCAGATCATGCGCCATCACCGCCTTGAGATACACGCTCAAGGCATCGCCCGGTTCGCGCTGCGAAAACCACCATGCGCTGGCCTTGCGCATTTCCCAGTCCTGCACTTCGCCCGTCAGCAGCAGCGCCGCCGCCTGGCCCAGGGTCGGCTGGTGGCCGACGATCAGCACGGTTTCCTTGTTGCCCGGCCAGTTGGCCGCTTTCAATATGTCTTCCGCTTCCGCGCCGGGCGCCAGTTCCGGCAGCAGCTTGAACTTGCGGCCCAGCGCCTCGGCCGTCTGCAGCGTGCGCACGGCGGGGCTGACGAGGATACGGCAATTGTCGGGCAGTTGCGAGCCCAGCCATTCGGCCATGCGCCGCGCCTGCTTTTGCCCCTTGACGGTCAACGCGCGTTCCAGGTCGGGCACGCCCGGTTCAGCTTCGGCGTGGCGCCACAAGATCAAGTCCATGATGTCGTCCTCCTGGTCAATGCGATGGATGGATAGCGCTTATTCGCCGACGTCCGGCGCCGGCGTGCCCAGGCTGTGCATCAGATACTGCTGGGCACTGAACGGCGTCTGCTTGGCGCGCGGCTTGCGGCGTGTGTAGTGGCCGCTCGATTCGAGCTCCCACGCATTGGTATTATCCTTCAAATAAGGATTGAGGCCTTCTGCAATCACGCGGCGCTTGAGAGCCCGGTCAAGCACGGGGAAGGCCACTTCCACGCGGCGGAACAGGTTGCGGCTCATCCAGTCGGCGCTGGCCAGGTACACATCGTGCGCCAGGTCGTTGCGGAAATAATAGATGCGGCTGTGTTCCAGGAAGCGGCCGATCACCGAGCGCACCTTGATGTTTTCCGACAGGCCAGGCACGCCAGGCTTCAGGGTGCAGGCGCCGCGCACAATCAGGTCGATCTTGACGCCATCGCTGGACGCTGCATACAGCGCGCGGATCACCGATTCGTCGACCAGCGCATTGATCTTGACGATAATGCGGCCGCGCTTGCCCGAGCGGGCGATCTTGGCCTCGTTGCGGATTGCCTTGATGATCTCGCTTTGCAGGCCGAACGGCGCCAGCCACAGGTGGTTCAGGTTGTGCGGCTTGGTCAGGCTGGTGAGGTGGATAAACACTTCATTGACTTCCACCGCCAGGTCCTGCTTGGCCGTCAAGAGGCCAAAGTCCGTATACAGCTTGGTGGTGGTCGGGTGGTAGTTGCCGGTGCCCAGGTGCGCATAGAAGCGCAGCGCGCCTTCTTCGCGGCGGATCACCAGGGCCACCTTGGCGTGGGTCTTCAGGCCCACCACGCCGTAGACCACCTGCGCGCCGGCCTGTTCCAGCTTGTCGGCCCAGTTGATATTGGCTTCCTCGTCGAAGCGCGCCATCAGTTCGACGATGACCGTCACTTCCTTGCCCAGCTTGGCGGCCGTGATCAGGGACTCCATCAGGTCCGAATTCATGCCGGTGCGATAAATCGTCTGCTTGATGGCCACCACCGATGGATCGTAGGCGGCGCTGCGGATAAAGTCGATCACCGTCTGGAACGACTGGTACGGGTGGTGCAGCAGGATGTCATGCTTGTGCAGCGCGGCAAAGATATCGTTGCCGACCGCCTTGTTGGCCTGGCCCGGGAAGAACGGCGCAAAGCGCAGCGCCGGCTGTTTTACATGATCGATCATTTCCGACAGGCGCACCAGGTTGACGGGACCGTTGACGCGGTACAGGCGGCTCTGGTCCAGGCTGAACTGGTCGAGCAGGAACTGCGACAGTTCCTGCGGGCAGTTGCGCGCCACTTCCAGGCGCACCGAAGTGCCGAACTGGCGGCCCACCAGCTCGCCCTTCAGCGCCTGGCGCAGGTTCTTGACTTCGTCCTCGTCGACCCACAGGTCGCTGTCGCGCGTGACGCGGAACTGCGAGTAAGCGATGACTTCGCGTCCGGCAAACAGGTCCGAGATATGCGCGTGGATGACGGACGACAACAAGCAGAACGAGACGCCGTCGGAAATCTCGTCCGGCAGCTTGATCACGCGTGGCAACACGCGCGGCGCCTTGACGATGGCAATCGCCGTGCCGCGTCCGAACGCGTCCTTGCCGCTTAATGACACGATGAAATTGAGACTCTTGTTAACCACTTGCGGAAACGGGTGGGCCGGATCGAGGCCGATCGGCGTCAAGAGCGGGCGCACTTCGCGGTCGAAGTAATCCTTGACCCAGGCGCGCTGCGCCTCGTTGCGGTCCTGGTCGCGCAGCAGGTGCACGCCTGCCGCGCGCAGCGCCGGCAGCACGTCGTTATTGAGGATTTCGTATTGCTGCTCGACCAGCGCATGGCACTCGATGCAAATGCGTTCAAGATTGGCGATCAGGGCAGGGTGGCCGGCCAGCGAGCCGCCGATGCTGCCGGCCGCCAGCAGGCTGGCCACGCGCACTTCAAAGAACTCGTCCATGTTGCTGCTGACAATGCACAGGTAGCGCAGGCGTTCCAGCAAGGGAATATTCGGGTCTTCCGCCTGCGCCATGACGCGGCGGTTGAAGGTCAGTTGCGACAATTCCCGGTCAAGCAGGATGCCCGATTTGGTCACTTCCGTGTGCAGTTCAGGTTTCATATTCTTCTAACTTTGCAGATAGTTAATTCTAGCCGTATTCGGGCGCGTAAGCATGTTATGACGTATCAAGAGTGTAATGATGAAATATGACGAGTCCATGACACAGGCTGTCATAAAGCGTCACAAAGCATGTCATCAAGTGCCTGAAAAAGCGGGGTTTGCGGGGCGTAGGCGATTATTTCAACAAATCCGGTCCATGTCATAAAGCTGTCACATTCGGTTGCTAGACTGCACAGCATTCACCGGGGGCACAAGACCCCACAACCCTGTAACAACCCTGAGGACTTGATATGCAAATGAAGCAAATGTTCAAATTTATCGTCGTGGGTGCTTCGGCAGCGATGGCATTTTCTTCCGCTTCCGTCATGGCGGCAGATATGACAGGTGCTGGCGCAACCTTCCCGTACCCGATCTACGCCAAATGGGCCGAGACGTACAAAGCCAATACCGGCAACGGCCTGAACTATCAGTCCGTCGGCTCCGGCGCAGGCATCAAGCAAATCAAGGCCAAAACCGTTGAATTCGGCGCGTCCGACATGCCGCTGACGGCAGCCGAGCTGGAAGAAGCCGGCCTGATGCAGTTCCCGGCCATCATGGGCGGCGTGGTTACCATCGTCAACCTCGACGGCGTGAAACCTGGCCAGCTGAAAATGACCGGCAAAGTCGTGGCCGACATCTACCTGGGCAAGATCACCAAATGGAGTGCGCCGGAAATCGCCGCGCTGAACACGGGCGTCAAGCTGCCGGACACCGAAATTACCGTGGTGCACCGCGCCGACGGTTCGGGTACCTCCTTCCTGTTCACCGACTTCCTGTCGAAAACCAATCCTGACTTCAAGTCGAAGATCGGCGCCGGTTCGGCCGTGAAATGGGCAGTGGGCGTGGGCGGCAAGGGTAACGAAGGCGTTGCTGCCAACGTACAGCGTATCAAGGGTTCGATCGGCTACGTCGAGTGGGCTTACGCCAAGAAAAACAATATGGCGCACACCCAGCTGCAAAACAAGGACGGCAACTTCCTGCAGCCTGACGACGAAAACTTCAAGGCAGCCGCTGCTTCGGCACCATGGACGCAAACCCCGGGCTTCGGCGTGGTACTGACCGACCAGGCTGGCAAGAACAGCTGGCCGATCACCGGCGTGTCGTTCATCCTGATGCACAAAACCCAGGCTGACGCAGCCAAGGGCAAGGAAGTGCTGAAATTCTTCGACTGGGCCTACAAGAACGGTGGCGCCGCTGCCGTTGAACTGGACTACGTGCCGATGCCGGCATCGGTCGTGAAACTGGTGCAGGAATCGTGGAAAGCCAACCTGAAAGATGCTTCGGGCAAGGCCATCTACTAATCAGATCGTGTTTCCATAACGTCCCATCCTTGCCACGCCGCGCCCCGCGGCGGGGCAGGGAGTTAGCCAGGACCGCCCGCCATGCATAGCCAGGCGGGCGCTCCCGGCTAAACGAGCACAAAAACGAGTAGAAAACAGACATACAGCTGTACCGTCAGTAACACCACACATGGCCCACTATGAGCGCACAATCCAATTCCTCCACGATCCCCATGCCAGGCGGCACCATGACCGATTCCCTCAGCCAGGCAGCACTGCTGTCGACCATGCGCAAGCAGCGCATGCAGGACTTCCTGTTCCACAAGGTGACGATGCTGTTCGCCCTGTCGGTGCTGGTCGTGCTGGTCGGCATCATCATCTCGCTGATCCACGAGTCGATCCCGGCTTTCAGGACCTTCGGCCTGCACTTCATCGTGTCGGCCGAGTGGGACCCTGTCAATGACCAGTATGGCGCGCTGATCCCCATCATCGGCACGCTGGTCACCTCCATCATCGCCTTGCTGATCGCGTTTCCCGTCAGCTTCGGCATCGCGCTGTTTCTGACCGAAATCTGCCCGGCCTGGCTGCGCCGTCCGCTGGGCACGGCCGTCGAGCTGCTGGCCGGCGTGCCGTCGATCATCTACGGCATCTGGGGCCTGTTCGTGTTCGCGCCGCTGTTCGCCGACTACGTGCAGCCGGTGCTGAAAGCCACGCTGGGCAATGTGCCGCTGATCGGCCCGCTGTTCAGCGGCCCGATGATGGGCATCGGCCTGCTGACGGCCGGCCTGGTGCTGGCCATCATGATCATCCCGTTCATCGCCTCGGTAATGCGCGACGTGTTCGAGATCGTGCCGGCCGTGCTGAAAGAATCGGCTTACGGCCTGGGCTGCACGCGCTGGGAAGTGGTGCGCAAGATTGTATTGCCGTACACCAAGACCGGCGTGGTCGGCGGCGTGATGCTGGGCCTGGGCCGCGCCCTCGGCGAGACCATGGCCGTGACGTTTGTGATCGGTAACGCCAACAAGCTGTCGTGGTCGCTGTTTGCCGCCGGTAACAGCATCACCTCGCTGCTGGCCAATGAATTCGGCGAAGCGCAATCGGCGCTGCACGTGTCGTCGCTGTTCTCGCTGGCCCTGATCCTGTTTGTCATCACCTTTATCGTCTTATCCGCCGCCAAGCTGATGCTGGCTGGCATGTCCCGCAAGGAAGGCACGAAATGAACCAAGCCATCACTGTTGACGCCGCAGCCAAGCCGGCGATGAATCCTGTCTACCGCAAGCGCCTGCTGATGCACCGCGTCGGCATCGCCCTGTCGGTGGCCGCCATGGCCCTGGGCCTGACGGTGCTGGTGTGGATCCTGATTACCCTGATCATCAAGGGTTTCGGTGCGCTGTCGATCGATATGTTCACCAATACCACCCCGGCTCCCGGCAGCGAAGGCGGCGGCCTGATCAATGCCATCGTCGGCAGCGGCCTGATGGTGGGCCTGGCGACGCTGGTCAGCACACCGATCGGCATCTTTGCCGGCATCTACCTGGCCGAATACGGCGAAGAAAACAAGCTGGCACAGGTGACGCGTTTCGTCACCGACATCATGCTGTCGGCGCCATCGATCGTGATCGGCCTGTTCGTCTACGCCCTGTACGTGGCGCACGTGAAACACTTCTCGGGTTATGCCGGCGCCATCGCGCTGTCGCTGATCGCCGTGCCGGTGGTGGTGCGCACCACCGACAACATGCTGCGCCTGGTGCCGAACAGCCTGCTCGAAGCCGCGTTTGCCCTCGGCGCGCCGCGCTGGAAGGTCGCCACCCTGGTGCGCCTGCGTGCAGTAAAAGCCGGCGTGATTACCGGCGTGCTGCTGGCGCTGGCCCGTATCGCCGGCGAAACGGCGCCGCTGCTGTTCACCGCCCTGAACAACCAGTTCCAGAGCTTTAACATGAATGCGCCGATGGCCAACCTGCCGTCCGTGATCGCCTCGTTCGCCATGAGCCCGTACGACAACTGGCGCTCGCTGGCCTGGGGTGGCGCACTGTTGATCACCTTTAGCGTATTGGCCTTGAACATCCTGTCGCGTACCGTGTTCAGCCAAAAAGTTCCTAACTAATTCTTGCAGCCCATACAGCAAAGCGAAACCATGAATACCCAAATGACTCCAGCCCAGGACGTGGCGCCAAAGAAGAAAACCATCGAGATCTCCGGCCTGAACTTTTTCTACGGAAAAACCCAGAGCCTGCACAATGTGAACCTCGACATTCATGAAAAAAAGGTCACGGCGTTTATCGGTCCGTCCGGCTGCGGCAAGTCGACCCTGCTGCGCACCCTGAACCGCATGTACGACCTGTACCCTGGCCAGCGCGCCGAAGGCTCGATCCTGTACCGCGGCCGCAACGTGCTCGACACCGACCAGGACGTCAACATGCTGCGCGCCAAGGTCGGCATGGTATTCCAGAAGCCGACGCCGTTCCCGATGTCGGTCTACGACAATATTGCCTTCGGCGTGCGCCTGTATGAAGACCTGTCGAAAGGCGAGATGGACGAGCGCGTCGAATGGGCGCTGAAGAAGGCCGCGCTGTGGGGCGAAGTGAAGGACAAGCTGACCAAGAGCGGGCTGTCGCTGTCGGGTGGCCAGCAGCAGCGCCTGTGCATCGCGCGCGGCGTGGCGGTCAAGCCGGACGTCTTGCTGCTCGACGAGCCGACTTCGGCGCTGGACCCGATCTCGACCTCGAAAGTGGAAGAGCTGATCAGCGAACTGAAACAGGATTACACGATCGCCATCGTTACCCACAACATGCAGCAGGCGGCGCGCTGCTCCGACTACACGGCCTATATGTACCTGGGCGAACTGGTGGAATTCGGCGAGACGGACCAGATCTTCATGAATCCGGCCCGCAAGGAAACACAGGATTACATTACCGGCCGCTTCGGCTGATACGCCCCGCAAGCGGCAACCAGGCACACCGGCACACATAACTGCATTCGGAGAGAGACAGCATGATAGGCGAACATTCATCCAAACAATACGACAACGAACTCGAGGCGATCCGCTCGAAAGTGCTGCTGATGGGCGGCATCGTCGAGACCCAGTTCCTCGACGCGATGACCTGCTTTCGCATCGGCAACCCGGAGCGCGCCGACCGCGTGATGCGCGAAGACGACGTCGTCAACCAGCTCGAAGTGTCGCTTGACGACGCCTGCAGCCACCTGATCGTGCGCCGCCAGCCGGCCGCCAACGACTTGCGCACCATCATGGCCACCATCAAGGTGATCACGGACCTGGAGCGCGTGGGCGACGAAGCGACCAAGATCGCCCGCGTGGCAAAGAACCTGCACAAGCGCGGCAACGCCGTGGTCAACCATTACGAGATGGTGCGCGGCATCGCCAACACGGCCACCGACATGCTGCACGACGCGCTCGACGCGTTTGCCCGCAACGACGGCAAGCAGGCGCTGGCCCTGATTGCGCAGGATGCCATCATCGATCATGAATTTCGCTCTATCATGCGCAACCTGATTACGTTTATGATGGAAGACCCGCGCACGATCTCGGCGGCGCTCGATACCCTGTGGGTGGCCAAGGCCATCGAACGGATCGGCGACCATGCGAAAAACATCGCCGAGTACGTGATTTACGTGGTTGAAGGCAAGGACATCCGCCACACCAAATCGGCTGCCCCTGCCATTTCCGAGGAGCTCCCTGAGTAAGATTTATGGCATCTGATAAAACCACGGTATTGATTGTTGAAGATGAGCCGGCCATCGTTGAACTGGTGACCTATTCGCTGCGCGAGTCCGGCTGGAACTGCTGTTCCGTACAAAATGTCGCCGATGCCTGGGAATTCATCCAGCACCGCACGCCGCACCTGATCCTGCTCGACTGGATGTTGCCGGACCAGACGGGGCTGCGCCTGCTGTCGCGCATCCGCGCCGACCGCAACTTTGCCGCCATCCCCGTGATCATGCTGACCGCCAAGAGCATGGAAGAGGACAAGCTGGCCGGCCTGAACAGCGGCGCTGACGACTACGTCACCAAGCCGTTCTCGCCGCGCGAGCTGCTGGCGCGTGCCAAGGCGCTGTTGCGGCGCAAGAGTCCGGAACACGCGCAGGCGCCTATGCGTGCCGGCAACGTGGCACTGGACCCCGTCAGCTGTACCGTGATGATGGATGAACAGAAGATCGATATCGGCCATGCCGAATACAAGCTGCTCAAATTCCTGCTGGCCCACCCCGAGCGCGTGTTTTCGCGCAGCCAGCTGCTCGACAAGGTGTGGGGCGACCATGTGGTGATCGAGGAACGCACGGTCGATGTCCACGTATTGCGCTTGCGTAAAGCCTTGAAGGAGGCCGAAAGCCTGATCAAGACGGTGCGCAGCGTTGGCTACATGTTGTCCGAAAAGTAAAGCTGTCTCTATGAATCCGAAATTGCTGTTCTGGGTGCCCGCCGCGCTGCGCATGGGACTGTCGCTGGTGGGCGTGGCCGTGGTGTGGTACCTGTTTGGCGCCACCTATGCGCTGGGCATCGCCTTTGTGCTGATGGCGATGATGGTGTTCGTGCAGCTGTCGTACCTGTTCCAGCTCAGTAACTGGCTGGACAACCCGGAAAGCGCCAAATTGCCCGACGGTTGGGGCGCCTGGACCAGCATCTTCGCGCGCCTGTACCGCATGCGCCGCGACGATGAAAAGAACCAGGCCGAGCTGACCGAATGGCTGGCGCGTTTCCGCCAGGCCATGCACCTGCTGCCTGACGGCGTGGTCATCATGGACGATGTGCTGTTCCTCGAATGGTGCAATCCGGCAGCAGAAAAGCACCTGGGCCTCACGCACGAGCGCGACAAGGGCATGCGCGTGACCAACCTGATCCGAAGCCCCGAGTTCATGGATTACATCATCCTGGGCCGCTACGACCAGCCGCTGACGATCACCTTCCGCAACCGCAAGCTGATCGTGCAGATCATTCCATTTGAAAACCGCCGCCAGATCCTGGTCACGCACGATGTGACGGAAACGGAACGGCTGGAACGCATGCGGCGCGATTTTATCGCCAATGCCTCGCACGAGCTGCGCACGCCGCTGACCGTGATCGTGGGCTTCCTGGAAATCGCCACCGAGCTGGACCTGGACGCCACCACGCGCGCCGCCCATATCAAGCTGATGACGGAGCAGGGCCACCGCATGCAGCACCTGATCGAGGACATGCTGACCCTGTCGCGCCTGGAATCGGTCGACTATCCGCTGCGCCCCGAGCCGGTCGATGTGAAAAAACTGATGCAGCAGGTGGCGCGCGACGCCAAAGCTTTGTCGGGCGGCAAGCACGACATCACGCTGGAATTCGACGGCCCCGACGTGCTGGGCAGCTATGACGAGCTCTACAGCGCCTTCGGCAACCTGGCTTCGAACGCCGTGCGCTACACGCCGGCCGGCGGCAAGATCACCTTGCGCTGGCACGATGGCGCGGCCGGCCCGCAATTTACGGTGCAGGACACGGGCATCGGCATCAGCCCGGAACATATCTCGCGCCTGACCGAACGCTTCTACCGCGTCGACAAGAGCCGCTCGCGCGAAACCCAGGGCACCGGCCTGGGCCTGGCCATCGTCAAGCACGTCCTGCTGCGCCACGGCGGCACCCTGGCGATCCAGTCCGAAGCGGACAAGGGCAGCAGTTTTATCGTCAGCATGCCCAAATCCGTGGTCAGCCCGCTGCAGGGCGAGCTGGCGGTCAAGTAAGCATGCGGCGACGGTGGCGTCGGATTACGCCCGAAGGGCTAATCCGACCTACGCAGCGCTGACAATGGAACGTAGGTCGGATTAGCGCGCAGCGCGTAATCCGACAACATCGTTGGCCCAGGCAACAACGCAGGCCGGATTAGCGCGCAGCGCGTAATCCGACAAGCACCGTGCACCCGGCAAAAGTCGTTACAATCGGTCATGACTTTACCAACCGCCTCCTTCCGCCACGCCAGCGCGCAGCAACTCGCCCAGTCGCTGGTGGCGGCGCGCCGCCATACGCTGGCGCTGCTCGACCGCTATGCGGACGCCGGCTACGACGTGGCCGCACGCCTGCCGCAAGAACCCCATCTGACCCCGCCGCTGTGGCAACTGGGCCATATCGCCTGGTTTGCCGAGTGGTATATCCTGCGCGAAGCGCCTTCCAGCCATCCGGCTGACGCTCTGTACAACTGCCTGCTGACGCGCGGCGACGACCTGTTCGACGCCAACATGGTGGCGCACCGCGCGCGCTGGACGCTCGACATGCCGAACGCGGGCGCCGTCAGGATGTACGCGCATGAGGTGTTCGACCGCGTGCTCGACAAACTGTCGCGCACCGCCAGCATCGACAGCGCGCTGTATCCGTACCGGCTGGCGCTGGCGCATGAGGATATGGCTGGCGAAGCCATGCTGGCGGGACTGCAATCGCTGGGCCTGCCGGCGCCCGACAGCTTGCCGGCCGGCCAGCGCTCGTTGGCCAGCGCGGGCGAAATCCGTTTTCCCGGCGGCAGCGTGCAGCTGGGGTCGAAGCCCGATGACGGCTTTGCCTTTGACAATGAATCCGCACCGCACGCCGTGTATGTACCCCCATTTTCCATCGACAGCGCACCCGTGACCAATGCCCAGTTCGGTGACTTCGTGGCGGACGGCGGTTACCAGAACCGCCAGTTCTGGAGCACGGCCGGCAGCGCCTGGCTGATGCGCCAGGAGCGCTCGTCGCCGCTGTACTGGCAGCGCGATGGCCTGCTGTGGCGCACGGAACGTTTCGGCGTGCCGGCCACGCTGGCGCCGCAGGAAGCGGTGCGCCACCTCAACCTGTACGAGGCGCAGGCCTACTGCGCCTGGATCGGGCGCCGTTTGCCGACCGAGGCCGAATGGGAGTATGCTGCGCTGTCCGGCCATCCCCTGTTCCGCTGGGGCCAGGTGTGGGAATGGACGGCAACGCCGTTCGAACCGTACCCGGGCTTTGTGCCCGGCGCCTGGCGCGAATATTCGGCGCCCCATTTCATGCATGACCAGGTGCTGCGCGGCGCCTCGTTTGCCACGCCGCTGCGCCTCGTTTCGCCACGCATGCGCGCCTTCCAGCCGCCGGAACGCGGCGAGGGCTTCGTTGGCCTGCGCACCTGCGCCTGGTAGAGACCAGGGCACCATCACTTCAGGATTTCTTTTGAGTATAGATAACACCCCGCAATTTGCGCCCAAGCGCATCACGCCCACGGCCGAACAGATTGCCATCCAGACGGCACAGAAAAAAGTCGTGCTGATCGACGCCAATGCCGGCGCCGCGAAAACCACCACGCTGGCGCTGCGGCTGGCCGAAGCGCTGCACCGTGGCCGTCCGCCCGAGCGCATGCTGGCGCTGGTGTTTACGGAAGCGGCCCGAGTCGCGCTGCGCCAGCGCCTGCTCGAGGTGGGCGTGCCGCTGGGCGTGGTCAAGCGCCTGACCATCGATACCTTTGACGCGTTTGCCGCCCATGTGCTGCGGCAGATGGAAGGCATGCAGGTGGCGTCGATACGCAGCAATGAGGAACTGCGCCCGATGGCGTGGGAAGCGCTGGAGGTGGTATCGGAAAAGTACGCGCACCGCTATCCGCTGGAAATCAACACCACCAATGCGGCGATCGCCGAGTTTCTCAAGCTGCAATTGCGCACCAAGGCCAGGCTCGATTTCCATGGTCCCGACTTCGAGACCAACTCGCTGGAAGACAATCTGGAGCTGCTGGGCATGTCGCGCACGCATTACTTATGGCTGCGCGAATACGAAGGCTTGCGCGGCGCCGATACGGGCGATATCCAGTTTCGCGCGCCATTCGACGCAACCTACGACCTGGTGCGCATGCTGTCTGACGATGAGCCGTTGCGCAATCAGTTGCCGCAGTACCAGATCATCGTCGCCGATGAACTGCACGACCTGAACGAAGCGTCGTTCCGCCTGCTGACCATGCTGATCCGCCGTGGCAACGCGTTTTTCTGCGGCGCCGGCGACAAGGACCAGGTGATCTATACCTGGTCGGGCGCCGATCACCGCTTCCTGCGCCAGCGCTTCGAGCAGGAGTTTCCGGCATTGCAGCGCCTGCCGCTGACGGCGTCCTACCGCTATGGCCCGCAGCTGGCGCAGGCCGTGGGCGTGCTGAAGAACAAGCCCAGCGTGTCGGCCCTGACGCGCGGCACGCCGGTCGAGCTGCTGCACTACGACCATACCCAGCCGCAGGCCTGCAGCGCACAGCTGATCGCCGCGCTCGAGCATGCGCACGCGGGCACCACCGCCATCCTGCTGCGCGACCGCGACCAGGCGATCCGCGTGGAAACGGCACTGTTCCAGAACGGCATCGCCTACGGCCTGGTCGACATGCACAGCTATCTGCTGGCGCAGGAAGTGCTGATGCTGCGCGGCATGGTGGCGATTGCGCGCAAGGACTTGCATGCGATTCAGAGCGGTCCGCGCCGTGGCGAGATCCTCGAAGCGCTGGTGGCGTTTGCCGAAATTCCGTTTACGCGCAGCGAACTGCAGCAGGCCAAGGCGGACGTGGCCAACTATCCCGATTTGCTGGAAGGTTTTCTGACCAACCAGCTGGGCAAGTCCGTCAACCAGGACAAGGCGGGCTTGACCCTTGCTGCCGTCGCGTATCTGCGTGCATTGCCACCGGACGCGCCGGCCGGCGCCGCCCTGCAGCATGTATTCGAGATGTTGCAGCTGGAACAGACGGCGCGCCGCATCTATGTCGATCCGGCCCAGGCGCGCGTGGTGGCGCGTGCGCTGCACGGCTTTATCGCCGTGTGCACGGAAGCGGGGGTGGCGCTGGGCGGCTTTGCCGGCTGGCTCGGTGAAATGGAAGAGGCCGTCACAGTATCGACCGGCAAGGCCAAGCTGGTGATCGCCTGCATCGACCAGATCAAGGGCCTCGAATACAACCATGTGATCCTGCCGTACCTGGCGCTCGACGAATTCCCGCGCAGCAAGAGCGATCCGCTGGAAGAGGAAAACCGCTTCTATGTGGCCGCCACCCGCGCGCGCGACCGGCTGACCATATTGACGCCAGAAAATCCCGCTTTCCGGAGCCGCTATATTGCCGCCCTGCAGCTACCGAAGGCCAGGGAAAAGTCATCCATTGTTGCGCCGGCTGCATAAATCATTTGCCGCGCCGCCGCTGTTTGCTCGGCGGCAAACGGGGCATACTCGTTGGGTGAAGCAGCTATTTAACCAACAAGGAGTGACCCCATGAAAGTATTTCTGACAGGCGCGGCAGGATTTATCGGCAGTTCCATCGCGGCAGGCCTGGTGCGTGCCGGCCATGAGGTGACCGGCCTGGTGCGCAAGCCGGAGCAGGTGGCCGAGCTGGCCGGCATCGGCGTGCAGGGCGTGGTCGGCAGCCTCGACGACCGGGACCTGATCATCGAACAGGCCAGGGCGGCGGACGCCGTCATCAATGCGGCCAGCAGCGACCATCGCGGCGCGGTGGAAGCGATCCTGGCAGCGCTGGCGGGCAGCAACAAGCCATATCTGCATACCAGCGGCTCGTCCATCGTCGGCGACGCGTCGGGCGGCGAGGGCAGCGAGCAGGTCTATTACGAGGACAAGCTGCCAGCGCCCACCGCCGACAAGGCGGCCCGCGTCGCCATCGACGACCTGATCCTGGCCAGCGCCGCCAACGGCGTGCGCGCCAGCGTGCTGTGCAATACCCTGATCTATGGCCACGGCGCCTTGCCGCGCGACAGCGTGCAGTTGCCGCGCCTGCTCAAGCAGGCGCGCAAGAGCGGCATCGTGCGCCATGTGGGTCCGGGCCGCAATATCTGGTCGAACGTGCATATCGACGACGTGGTGGCGCTGTACCTGCTGGCGCTGGAAAAGTCGCCGGCCGGCACCTTTTACTTTGTCGAATCGGGCGAAGCGGCTTTCCGCGACATGACAGCGGCGATTGCCGAGGCACTGGGCTTCGGTCCGGCGCAGGACTGGCCGCTGCCGGAAGCGATTGCCGAATGGGGCTACGAAATGGCTTCGTATGGCCTCGGTTCCAACAGCCGCGTGCGCGGCCAGCGGGCCCGTGCATTGGGCTGGCAGCCCAAGGGTCCATCCGTGCTCGATTGGATCAAACACGACATGTTGGCGCCGCAGCATTGATACAGCGCAGAAATCGTGCAACTGTGTGCGCTAGCGAACGGTGCAATGGGGCCGGCAGAGGTATGATGGCTCCGCTTGGTTGAGACGCACTGCCGTGAAGTTGGCGGCATGTTCGAGCTTCCAGCAGGTCAGCCGGTCGCCTCAAGGATCGGCACCAGTTTCTTGTGGGTGGCGTTGTCGAAGATTGTCCTGTCTCCGGCGCCACGCGCAGCACCCTTTCTCCGGCGTTAGCGTGACAGCAAACCCCTTGAGGGCCGGCCTTGCCGGCTCTTTTTTTCGTTTCATCGCAGTTTTCCCGCCATTCACCGATTCGTATCCGCCATTCGCCGATCCGGCATTTCCCTTTTGCGCCGCAGCGCGTATCTTTACGGTCAACCAACACAAGGGGGTCTCGTGAAACATGAACAAGCTTACTGGCGCCGCACGCAGCTGTTATGGGGTGTGCTGCTGATCGTGGTCGGCGCCGTCATCCTGCTCGACCGGCTCGATATCATCTACCTGCGCGACTACTGGCAGCTATGGCATTATTGGCCCGTGATCATGGTGCTGTTCGGCCTGAACAAGCTGGTGGCGCCGGTTTCCGCCAAGCAGGTGCTGAGCGGCCTGTGGCTGATCTTTTTTGCCGCCTGGTGGTATGTCTCGTATGAAGAACTGTGGAACCTCAACTTCTACAACAGCTGGCCCGCCTTGCTGATCGCCTGGGGCGTGGGACTGGTGCTGGAACCGCTGCTGAACAAACATTTTGTGGCTTACCGGGAGTCCGAGCATGAACAATAAACCACCGCTGCACTCGCCATCGCAGATCATCCTGGGCGTGCTGGTGATCGGCCTGGGGCTGGTGTTCCTGCTCGACAATCTCGGTTTCATCAGCGTGCGCTATACGTTCCGCTTCTGGCCGACCATATTGATCATATTCGGCCTGCTGAAAATCTCGCAGAGCCGCACCCGTTCCGGCTATGTGCTGGGCGGTATCCTGGTCCTGCTGGGCGTGACGTGGACCTTCCGCGCGATGGGCCTGTTCCATGTCAGCTGGAACCTGCTGTGGCCGCTGGTCATTATCGGCGTCGGCATCGCCGTGGTGACCAGGTCCTTGCCGGGTGCACGGCAGCGCCAGCATCGCCGGCGCTTTGCGGCACGCGAAGACAACACTGCCCGGCCTGACTCTTTCGGCCAGGCCCGCAACGGCGCCGTATCGCTGGACAAGCCGGCACCCGGGGCCAGCGGGCAGGCGGACGACGACAGCATTATCGAAGTGTCGGCCATCCTGGGCGGCTTCGTGCGGCGCGTCTCGTCGCAGCGTTTCCGTGGCGGCGACATCAATGTGATCATGGCCGGCTGCGAGATCGACCTGCGCCAGGCATCGATCGAGGGCGAAGCCGTGCTCAATGTATTTGCCCTGTGCGGCGGCATCACCATCAAGGTGCCGCCCGACTGGAGCGTGATCCTGCAGGGCACGCCGATCCTGGGCGGTTTCGAAGAAAAGACCATCGTGCCGCCGCACCAGAACAAGCGCCTGTATGTGATCGGCTACGCCATCATGGGCGGGCTGGAAGTGCGCAACTAGCCCATGGCGGCGCCCCTGTCGAAGCGGCATGGCGCGATAGTCGCCATGTTGCTGTGCATTACGCTGGGCCTGGCCTTGTCCTTCGTGCTGGCCAGGGTGGCCGATGTGCGATGGAGCAACGCCGTGCTGCTGGTGGCGCCGGCCACCCTGGTGTATGCGATCGGCACGGGATTTTCCGCTTTTTATCTGTGCCGCGCCTATCCCCTGAGCGAGCGCCATCCGGCCGCCATTCTGGTCGTGATGGGCGTGGCGGCGCTGTGTGCGGGCCTGCTGTGGGCCACGCTGCTGCAGTTCCTTAACAGCGTCAGCCTGCTGCTGGAACTGCCCTGGATCGGCATGGCCTTGCGGCCGTCCCTGCTGCTGCTGTTTTTCGGCCTGGGCGCCTTGCTGTATTGCCTGGCCGTTGCCGTGCATTATCTGCTGCTCGAATTCGTGCGCGCCAGGATGGCCGAGCAGCGCGGTCTGGAGGCCCAGCTGATGGCGCAGGAAGCGCAGCTGCGCATGCTGCGCACGCAGATCGATCCGCATTTCCTGTTCAACAGCCTCAATTCCATCAGCGCGCTGACGTCGATCAACCCTGCCAGCGCGCGCACCATGACGGTCGAGCTGGCCAGCTTCTTTCGCCAGAGCCTGAGCATGGAGGCGCACAAGAAGATCAGCTTGCAGCAGGAGCTGGTGCTGATCCGCCATTTCCTGGCGATCGAGCAGGTGCGCTTCGGCGAGCGCTTGCGGGTAGAGGAAGCCATCGACGAGGCGGCGCTCGATTGCCTGCTGCCGCCGATGCTGATCCAGCCGCTGGTGGAAAACGCCGTCAAGCACGGCATTGGCGGCCTGATGGAAGGCGGCGTGATCGCGCTAGCCGCGCGGCGCCTGGGCAGCCTGCTGCAGATACAGGTCGGCAATCCCGTCGATGCGCAGCAGACGCCCGCGCGCGGCAATGGCGTCGGCCTCGACAATGTCCGCCAGCGCCTGCTTGGCGCCTACGGCCACGAGGCCAGCGTGCACTGGCTGCGCCAGGAGGGCGGGTTTGAAGTGACCATCACCATGCCGGCGCAGGCCGGCTCAAGCGGGGAATAGCGATGCAGGCAACGATGCGGGTGGCGATAGTCGACGATGAAATGCTGGCGCGGGCGCTGCTGCGCGAGTGCCTGGCGCGCCACGACGATGTCGAGATCGTGGCCGAGTGCGCCAACGGTTTCGAGGCCGTCAAGGCGATTGCGGAACTGGAACCGGAGCTGGTGTTTCTCGACATACAGATGCCCCGGCTCGACGGTTTCGAAGTGGCCGAGCTGATCGGCGCGAAAACCCGCTTGATCTTTGTTACCGCCTATGACCAGTATGCGCTCAAGGCCTTCGAATGCCACGCGTTGGACTACCTGTTGAAACCGTACAGCGAGCAGCGTTTCGACCAGGCGCTGGCGCATGCGCGGGCGCACCGCGTGCCTGCGGCCGCCATCGAGACGGTGCTGCGCGAGGCGGCCGCGCGCGCGCTGCCACTGGCGCGCGTGCTGATACGCGACGGCGCCAGGGTGCAGGTGATCCCCGTGGACAGCATCGACTACATCGAAGCGCAGGACGACTATGTCAGCATCCGCTCGAACGGCAAGGCGTGGCTGAAAAGCCAGCGCCTGGGCGAACTGGAAACCCAGCTCGATGCGCACAAATTCCTGCGTGTGCACCGCTCCTACCTGCTCAATATCGACTGCCTCAGCCGCATCGAGCCGGCCACCCGGGACAGCCATGTGGCCATCCTCAACGATGGCACGCGCATTCCCGTCAGCAAGTCCGGCTACCAGAAACTCAGGCTGCTGGAACGCTAGCGCGCGGCGCGATCTGCACGTCC
The DNA here is from genome assembly GCF_031995485.1 of Janthinobacterium sp. Taxonomy (NCBI): domain Bacteria; kingdom Pseudomonadati; phylum Pseudomonadota; class Betaproteobacteria; order Burkholderiales; family Oxalobacteraceae; genus Janthinobacterium; species Janthinobacterium sp. Next base: position 22,744 of record NZ_DAMAGB010000023.1, on the reverse strand, counting down.
CACCAGGCGGGCAACAGCTGCCGCACTTCCGGCCGCGCAAAGCGGTCGTCGATCAGGTACACCACGCCCTTGTCCGTCTGCGTGCGGATCACGCGGCCGGCCGCCTGCACCACCTTCTGCATGCCCGGATACAGATAGGTGTAATCGTAGCCGGCGCCGAAGATGTCGCCCATGCGCTGGCGGATTTGCTCGTTGACGGGGTTGATCTGCGGCAGGCCCAGGGTGGCGATAAAGGCGCCGATCAGGCGCGCGCCGGGCAAGTCGATGCCTTCGCCGAATGCGCCGCCCAGCACGGCAAAGCCGATGCCGCGCGTCTCCAGCCCGAAGCGCGCCAGGAACTGCGTGCGCGCCGCGTCGTCCATGCGGCGCGGCTGCTGCCAGATCGGCACGTCCGGAAAATGCTGGGCAAACAGCGTGGCCGTCTTTTCCATATAGTCGAAGCTGCTGAAAAACGCCAGGTAGTTGCCCGGCGCTTCCGCATATTGCCTGGCCATCAGCTGGGCAATCGGCAGCAGGGAGGCGGCGCGGTGCTGGTAGCGCGTGGAAATACTGTCGGCCACGCGCACGGCCAGCTGCTCTGCCAGGAATGGTGATTCGACATCGACCCAGGCCGTATTGGCCGGCATGCCCAGCGTATCGCTGTAGTAATTCCACGGGCTCAGGGTGGCGGAAAACAGCGCCGTGCTGCGGCTGGCCTCGAAGCGCGCCTTCAAGAATGGCGCCGGCACGATATTGCGGATGCAGACGGTGGAACCGGTCGCCGTCTTGCTGACATCGAACAGCGAATGGTCGCCGAAGCTTTCCGCCAGCCGGTTGATCAGCAGCACGTCGAAATAGAAGCGCTGCAGGTCTTCGTCGAGCGAGGCGGGATGCTCGGCCATGTGGTCGCCGATGGCGGTGGCCACGCCCTGCAGCGCGCCGAAGAACTTCTCGGGCAGGGCAGGGTGGACCAGGTAGTCCTCGCCTTGCTCCTTGAGCAGCGCATTCCACTGGCGATTGACGCGGTCAAGCGGCTTTTTCAACGGCTCGGGCGCGAACTTGCGCAGCGTTTTCAGCTGGATATGTTCGAGCTCGGCCGAATACATGCTGCGCACGCGCGACACCATGTTGTGCGCTTCGTCGACCAGCACATTGACCTTCCAGTCAAACGCCAGCGTCATGCCGTACAGCATGGCGCTGAGGTCGAAATAATAGTTGTAGTCGCCGATCACGACATCGCTCCAGCGCGCCAGTTCCATGCCCAGATAGTAGGGACACACGCCCTGCTGCAGGGCGATCGCGCGCACGGCTTCCTTGTCGAGGATCAGGCCGCTGGCCAGCGCCACTTCGCGCGCCAGCGGCAGCCGGTCGTAGAAACCGCGCGCCAGCGGACACGATTCGCCGTGGCAGGCTTTGTCCGGATGCTCGCAGGCGCTGGTCTTGGCGCTCAGTTCCAGCACCCGCAGCGGCAGCAAGGGCGCGCTGTTTTTCAGGATGGCGCAGGCGTCGAGCGCCATCTGCCGGCCCGGCACCTTGGCGGCCAAAAAGAACAGCTTGTCGAGGCCATGCGCGGCGGTGGCTTTGAGCATCGGAAACAGGCTGCCCACCGTCTTGCCGATGCCGGTCGGCGCCTGCGCCAGCAGGCCGCAGGAGCGGCTGCTGGCCTTGTACATGGCTTCGGCCAGCTGGCGCTGGCCCGGCCGGAAGTCGGCGTGTGGAAACGTCATCGCCGCCAGCTGCGCGTCGCGGCTGGCGCGGTGCGCCAGTTCCTGTTCGGCCCAGTCGATGAACAGCGTGCAGTGCTGTTCAAAAAAGGTGCGCAGCGCTTCGGCCGTGCACTCTTCGTGCATGACGGTTTCCTTCTGGCTGGCGATATCGAAATACACGAGCGCCACGCGCAGCATGGGCAGGTTCAGCTGCTGGCACAGCAGGTGGCCGTAGATGCGCCCCTGCGCCCAGTGCAGCTGGCGGTGGTTGCCCGGCATGGCGGACAGGTCGCCGCGGTAGGTCTTGATTTCCTCGAGCTGGCGCCGCGCCGGATCGTAGCCGTCGGCGCGCCCGCGCACGTGCAGCGGACCGAAGTCGCCGCACAAGCTGATTTCGCGCTGGTAATCGTCATCGCGCCGCCCTGTCACGGTGGCGTGGCCGGCAATGCCTTCCTGCGCCGTGGGCGAGGGCGTGAAGCGCAGGTCGAGGTCGCCCACCTTGGCGGTGAATTCGCACAGGGCGCGCACGGCAATCGTGTATTGGCGCGGGCTATCGCTGATGTCCGTCATGCGGCCTCCGCCTGCGACCATTGCAGGTAGCACACGGTGACCGGCATCGCGTGCTGCGCGCAATACGCGATCCAGCGCTGCTGGTTGTCCTGCAGGCGGTCGCCAGGCCCCTTGACTTCGATCATGCGATAACGCTGTTCGGCCGGCCAGAACTGGATCAGGTCGGGAAAGCCCGTGCGGTTGCTTTTAATATCGAGCAAGATGCGTTCAAACGCTTTTTTCAGGTGCGCGGCCGGAATGCAGGCAAGCGCCAGTTCCAGCAAGTCGCCATCGATTACTTGCCAGCTGACAAACGGCGAGACGATGCCGGCCTTGGCGGCGTAGGTGGCGCGCATGGTGGCCCGGTAGGCGCCATTGTCGAGCTGCGCGAGGCAGGCTGTGAAATCATCGAGGCGGCGCGCATGGAAGTCGGCGCTGTGCAGGTCGGCCGGGCCGCGGTGGAACGGGTGGAAGAATGCGCCGGGAATGGCCTTGAAGATGGCGTGCCAGCACAGCAGGCCGAACAGCGAGTTGATCAGCGTGTTTTCCACATAATAGACGGGGGCATCGTCCTGCATCAGGTGCTGCTGCACCACGCCTTCCACATGGCAGAGTTCCTGCGGAAACGGCAGCAGCAGATCGATGCGCTCGACCGGCGCGGCTGGCGCGGCGGGCTGTTTCGCGTGACCTAGCTTGCGCCGCAGGCGGGGCGCCATGCGCAGCAGCAACTGGCGCTCGGCCTCGCTTTCGGGTGCCTGCAAAGCAATTTCCAGGCGCTCGTAGGCCGCCAGCGGCTGCTCGTCCTTTTCCAGCACGCGGATGGCGCGCCCGCGCGCACCGGGATAGCGGCAATCGGCGTAGGCGCGGTAGGCCCCCGGCCAGTCCTGCGATTTTTCCAGATGCTGGGCGATCTGGAACTGCAGCTTGTCGCGCCGGCTGGCCAGCCAGGCGTTGTCGGTGCCGGCCGCCAGGGTGGACAGCTGCTGCAGCACTTCGTCAGGCGATGCGGGCGCCGCCTCGTCGTTGAAGCGCTCGCGGCACTGGTGCAGCACCTCGTAGTGCTCGATATCCTGTCGCGTGCGAAAACCGCGCGAGGCCAGCGAAAACTCGACTTTTTCGTATTGATACACGCCCAGGTCGGACAGCACGAATTCCGACCAGTCCTGGTGGAAATTGCCAAAGTAAATCAGGCGCAGCCGGTCGCACAGGGGCTGGTTGCAGATGGTGTACAGCACATCGTTCGCGGCCGGATACCAGGCGGAAAACGGCTGCTCGCCAGGATGCTGTTCGCGCAGCGCTGCCAGCTGGTCTGCCTTGCGCGCCGCTTTCAACGGGCCGCTCAGGCCAAACACCTGTTGTAGCTCGGGTTTCAGCAGCAGCTCGAACACGGTGTCGATATCGATGGCCGGGTCCGCCACCACCCAGCCGGTTGCCAGCAGGGGCAGGGCGGCCGCGCGCGTGTCGCCGATCTCGGCGTAGTTGAGTTTGCTGGCGCGAAACAGGCAGCCCTTGCGCATCACGAAGCGCACGAACAGCGCGCGCGACGCTTGCGGCAGCTGCGCGAATTGATCGATGAACTGCATTTCATCAAAGCTCAGCAGATCGGCATAGCGCTCGGCAATCCAGCCCAGCACGCCCTGGAAATTGTCCAGATAGTACAAAGGATTTTCCAGCACTCTCAGCATGGTGGTAGTTGTTTCAAAGCAGGATGATGTTACTCGGACATGATTTTACTGTGTTTATATACAGTTTAAACCTTCGTTCGCCGCTTGCACAGCGATTTTGTGCTCATTACCTGCCTTATCCTTGCATGCTGTCGCCGTTGGACAACCGTCTACGGTCATGACCGGGCAGCTGCACCATAGGGAAAATCCGGTTTATCAAAAGGAATCAGTTCTTGCTTCAGCGTTTTCAGTTCCAGATCGGTCAGCAAGCCGCGATGCGTCTCCGTCCTGCCTTTGGGCAAGGCCACCTCGTAGTCGCCGATGTCGCGCGCCAATAGCGTTTGCAGCACTTCCTGCTGGCGCGGCGTCAGATAGCGCGCGTGCGTGACCAGCATTTTTTCCAGCTGTTCGCGGAATTGTTCGTCGCTGACGTCGTTATACGTATCCTGGTCCGCCATGATGTCGAGCAGCATGCTGAAGATAAAGTCCTGCAGGTTTTTCGCCACATACCGGGCTTCCTCCTGGTCATGCCACAGCAGCACGATCGGTATCTCGCCATCGGCTGCGCCAGTCTGGAAAAAGCAGTAGTGGTCGCCCGCGCCCGTCTGCGCAAACGGAATGAAGGTGAAGGCCGGGTCGATCTGGCGGTAATCGTCGGGCTCTGCCTGCTCGGCCAGTGCTTGCGCCACGGCATCGACACCGAGCAGCTCGAAATCGTCGGCGAACAGCAGCAGGGTTGGCCGGTCTTTCAGGGTGGGCAGGACCGTGTTGTACCAGTCTGGGCCATATTCACCCACATTGAGCATGCCGTCCTGTTCCAGCTGCCGGTACAGGGAAGGATAGGAAAAATCGTGCTGGTGTTCGATTTCTGGCAAGGTCATGGTGGTCCTGTTGGTAAAGTTATAAACAAACAAGTGTTACGCAATTAATAAACGATTCTGTTTACTTATTTGCGTTCGGCCCGTATTCTTGCTTTATAAACATAATCAAGAAAACATGTCGCATGAAAAATATCATCCTGATCACCGCCGCCTGCATGCTGGCCCTGCTGTCCACCATCGGCGCGTCCCTGCCGTATCCGATCCTGCCGCCGCTGTTCGCCGCCGAGGCGCCGAACGCTTTCAATAATTTCATGGGCCTGCCGTCGAAACTGCTGTTCGGCTTGGCGCTGACCATCAACCCGCTGGGCCTGCTGATCGGTTCGGCCTTGCTGGGGCCGCTGTCGGACCGCTATGGCCGCCGGCCCCTGCTGATGCGCACGGCTGTCGGCGCCGCCATCGGCCATGCCATCACGGCCTGGGCGCTGGTGATCCAGTCGTATCCGCTGTTTATCGTGGCCCGCTTTATTACCGGCCTGCTCGAAGGCAACGGCGCCGTCGCGCGCGCCATGCTGGCCGACCAGTTGCAGGGTCCGCTACGCCTGCGCGCCATGTCATGGCTGAATGGCGCGTTTTACCTGGGCTGGCTGGTCGGTCCGATCCTGGCCGGCGCCACCCTGGCCTGGGGCGTGACGGTGCCGTTCTGGATCGCCGCCGGCGCGCTGATGCTCGTCGCCTTGCTGGTGGCCACGGGCCTGCCGCGCGAAGCGCCGTCGCTGCTGACGAGCTCGTGGTGGCAGGTGGCGCGCGACCGGCATTCGCTGAACCTGCTGCGCCATGAAGAGCTGCGCACCCTGTTCATCGTGCAGCTGGCATTGACCTGCGGCGTGGCCAGCTTTTATGAATTCTATCCGCTGTGGCTGGTCGAGACGGCGCACTACAATGCGCAGGCGATCGCCTGGGTCAACGTGGGCCTGTGCGGCAGCATGACGATCACCTCGCTGCTGGCGGGCGGCCCCAGCCGCCATGCGCCGCTGCTGCGTGCCGGCTGGTATGGCTGCGGCATCGCGCTGGCGATCGGCGTGCTGGCGATGGGCAATATATGGGTCGGCATTGCCGCCATCGTGCTGTTCGGCATCCCGAATGCGCTGTACAACACGGTAATCCAGGGCTGGTGCGCCGAGCGCTTCAGCGCGCACGGGCAGGGCGCAGTGATGGGCCTGCTGTCGACCACCTTCTGCATCGCCAATATCGTGGTCGCGCTGGTCGGCTCGCTGCTGATCCTGATCGACACCCGCCTGATCCTGGTGGTGGGCGCGCTGTGCGCCGCCTGGTCCGCCTGGCGCATGCACGGCTGGCGCCGGCACTTGCATGCGGCCGATGCGGCGGCCTTGACGGCGGCGGCATGAGCACCGTCCCGGCCACCTCGGAGCAGACGCTGTTCCTGCTGAAAATGCGCGGACCGCAGACGGCGCAGCAACTGGCGGCCTTGCTGGGGATCACCTCGATGGGCGCGCGGCGCCAGCTGGAGACGGCTTACGGCAGGGGCCTGGTGGCGTTCGACGATGTGGCCGACAAGGTGGGCAGGCCTTCGCGGCGCTGGTCGCTGACGGACGCAGGCCATGCGCGCTTTCCCGACCGCCATGCCGGGCTGACCCTGGAACTGATCGCGCAGGTGCAGCTGCTGTTTGGCGACGAGGGACTCGACAAACTGATCGCCGCGCGCGAGGCCGGCAGCGAGGCGGCCTACCGGTCCTGCGTCGACGGCAGTGCGGCGCTGGCGCAGCGCGTGGCCAGCCTGGCCGAGGCGCGCGATGGCGAGGGTTATATGGCCGGCGCCGAGCCGCAGCCGGACGGCAGCGTGCTGCTGGTGGAAAACCATTGCCCGATCTGCGCGGCGGCGACGTCATGCAGGAAATTCTGCCGGTCGGAACTGGCGATCTTCCAGCGCGTGCTGGGCGAGGATTGCACGGTGGAGCGCAGCGAGTATCTGCTGGAAGGGGGGAGAAGGTGCGTGTACCGCATAACCCCGTTAAAGGCGGCGTAGGCCGGATTGGCGGGGCCGCCGAGGCGCGTGCGCGTAATCCGACAACACCACGGTCAATGGTCAACGATGTTGTCGGATTACCCGGCTTCGCCGCTAATCCGGCCTACGCTTATTTTTTCGGTGCCTTGGCGGCCTTTGGCGTCACCTTGTCCACCGCTTCCTGCACGCCCGCTGTCGCCTTGTCCGACGCTTGCGCCACCTGGGCCGAGGCTTTGGCGATCTGCTCTTCCACGGTTTTCACGGCCTGTTGCGTGGCCTTGGTCACCTGCTCGTAGCCGAGGAAGGCGTTGTCGATGGCGGCCTTGACGATGGCCACCGCGTTCTCCGAGCCCGGTGGCACGTTCTTGGTGACGTCGTAGATCAGGGCGCTCAGATTGCTCTTTGCTTCGGCCACATGGGCTTCGGCGGCCGAGGTGAATTCGGTATGGATATCCTTGATGATTTCATCGAGCTGCTGCTTGTAGGCCTTGGCGCCGGCCACGCCCGGCTGCACCTGGGCGGCAGCGGCGGCGAGCGCCGCTTTTGGATCCCTGGCCTGGCTGATTTCCTTGCCGGCGGCGATGCCTTCTTCCATGCCGGCCCTGGCGGTGGCCATGTTCAGGGCCAGCACCTGCTCCACGCCCTGCACCGCCTTGGAGGTGAGGGTATTGAAGGTCATCAGCTGGAATTCGAACAGGGCCTTGGTGGCCGATGCGAATTGTTCAGGATTGGTAAACATGTGGTCTCCTCGGTTTGAATAGATACGTTTTATCTTCCAATACTCTTCGACACTGCGTTGCTTTCGCTTGCTGTCAAGCCGGTTGCCCCGTGTTGTTATGTCCCCATTATTTAACAAGCGCCGGTTTTTCGCAACGGCTATCTTTGTACGGACCCGAGGCCAGCTCCCAGCCAAATCCCAGCGTCGATTGTGCGCACGATAGGGTGCCATCGACCTTGCTGCGCCATTTGTACCAGGGCGCGGGAGCGGCCAGGGCGGCCGTGCAGGCGGCCAGCAGGGCGATTGCGATCAGGTGCTTCATGCTGTTTATTCTCCAACAGAATTGCCGGCCTGCGGCGCGATAACCGGCAGGTGCAGCGTAAAGGTAGTGCCGGCCTCGCTGCTGGCCACCTCGATATGGCCGCCCAATACGCCGGTGACGATATTGTGCGCCACATGCAGGCCCAGGCCCGATCCGCCCGAGCCGAGCCGGGTGGTGAAGAACGGATCGTAGATGCGCGCGAGGTCGCCGGCGGCGATGCCGCCGCCATTGTCGGCCAAGGCGATGGTGATCAGGTTGCCGTCATCGCTGGCGCGCGCCGTGATGCTGATGACGCCGTTGCTGCGGCCCTCGAAGGCGTGCCGCACGCAGTTCTCGAACAGGTTGCTGAGCACCTGGCCCAGCGGACCGGGATAGCTGTCCATCGCCAGCTCGGGCGGCACGTCCTGCCGCAGCACATGGCCGGCGCCCTTGAGCGTGGCCGACAGCGGCAGCATCAGTTCGGCAATGAACTGGCGCAGCAAAAAATGGCGGCGCTGCGAGCTGGCGCGGTCGACGGCGATCTGCTTGAAGCTCGACACCAGGTCGGCCGCGCGCTGCAGGTTGCGCAGCACGATGGCGTCAGCTTCGCCGGCCTGGGCCAGGTAGGTTTCCAGTTCCGAGCGGCGCAAACCGTCCTGCAAACCGGCCTGCAGCGCCTGCGTGCGCTCGGCCATGGTGGTGGCAACCACCAGGCCGTTGCCGATCGGCGTATTGAGTTCATGCGCGATGCCGGCCACCAGCGCGCCCAGGGCAGCCAGCTTGTCGCGCCGCACCAGTTCATCCTGCGTGATCGACAGGTGGGCCAGCGCGGCGGCCAGCTCGCGGTTGGCCTGTTCGGACTGTTCCTTGGCCAGCGTCAGCGCGGCGGTGCGCTCGGCCACCAGCTCTTCGAGGTGCATGCGGTGGCGCTGCAGCTCGTCTTCATGGCGGGTGCGGGAAATGGCGATGCCGGCCAGGTCGGTCGCCACGTCGATCAGCACCAGTTCCTGCGGCACGGGGCTGCGCACTTCGCGGTAATACATGGCGAACGAGCCGAGGATGGCGCCATCCTGGCCGAAGATCGGCTGCGACCAGCAGGCGCGCAGGCCGAACGGTGCGACCAGGTGGCGGTAGGGCGTCCATAGCGGATCGTGCTCGATATCGGTGACGACCACGCACTCGCGGCGGTACATGGCGGTGCCGCAGGAGCCGACGGCCGGGCCGATCGGCACGCCGTCGAGCAGCGCCATATAGGCCGGCGGCAGGCTGGGACCCGATGCGCTGCGCATGTGCTGGCCATCTTCATCGAGCAGCATGATGGAGCAGTACACGCCGCGCGACTGCGCTTCGATCATCATCAGCAGCTGGTCCAGCGTGCCCTGCAATGGCGCGCCTTTGGCGATCATTTCCAGCAGCGTGTTCTGGCCGGCGCGCAAGGCTTCGGCCAGGTTGCGTTCGGTCAGGTCGATGATGCGCGCATGCACCAGCTGGCGCCCCGGCACGGACAGGCGCATCAGGCGGATTTCGCAGGCGATGGCGTGGCCGTCGCGATGGCAGCAGTGGGCGCGGAAGAGCACGATCCGGCCTTGCAGGGTGTCGTGCATTTTTTGCTGCAGCAGGCGCGACGACGTGTCGCCATCGGGCTGGCGCGCAGGAAAGACGCGCTCGATGCCGCCCTGCAGCAGGATGGCCAGCGGCATGCCGAACAGTGTTTCGGCCAGGTGATTGGCGTCGATCAGCAGGGCGTTGTCGAGATCGAACAGCAGCACCGCGTCGGGCGAGCCGGCCAGGATCGAGTGGTAGTTCACCTCCAGCGTTTGCGGATGCACGGGGGTGGTCGCAGCCACAGCGTCGGTGCTGTGCGCCTTGTGCAGCGCCAGTTCCATCAGGATTTTTTCGGCCACATCGCGCGCATCGAACGGCATCCTGATGTAGTCGCTGGCGCCGGCTCCCACGCTGCGGCCCTGTTCTTCGGCGCTAGGCGAGGAGGACATCAGCAGCAGCGGCACGCCGTGGCGCCCGCCCGCATTGCGCAAGCGGGTGCAGGTGTCGCCGATATTGCCGCCAGCGAGCGCGGCGTCGAGCAGGATCAGATCGGCGCCGCCGGCCGCCAGCGCCACGCCGGCATCGATATCGGCGGCCAGCCCGGTGCCCAGGTTATGGCGGTCCAGCACATAAAGCAGTTCGCTGACCTCGCTGGCAGCGCTGCTGACCAGCAAGATCCTGGCCCGGCCGGCGGTGGAAGAAATCAACTGATTCATGGTGTCGCAATCATGACGCCTGTATGTAGGGTCAGTATTACATCAAGCCAAACAGGTGTAAACGATAAATGGCTTTACTGCGGGCAATAGTTTCCTGGCATTCAGGCCGCTTTTGCCGGCTGCGCCGCCAGCACTGCCTGCGTGCGCGCCTGTTCGATGCGCGGATAATTATCCTCGATCCAGTCGACCAGCACGGCCAGCCGCTCGGCGGCCTCGCGCCCCAGCGGCGTCAAGCTGTATTCCACCTTGGGCGGTATCACCAGATAGGCCTGGCGCAGCACGAAACCGTCACCGCACAGCGCGTCCAGCGTCTGCGCCAGCATTTTTTCGCTGACGCCGCCCACTTCGCGCCGCAGTTCGCTGAAACGCCGCGTGCCGGTCAGCAGCAGGACCAGCACCAGCACGGCCCAGCGGCTGGTGAGATGGCTGAGCACGACGCGCGACGGACAGGCGGCCGCCAGCAGCCGGGTGCTCTGGTTCTGTTCGGCAAGGGCGGCGCGCAGGCTGGCGCCGGGGGGGTGATTCGACATGGTGGGTGATCCCGAAGAAATTCAGTACTTACCAAAAGGTACGTACTTACATTTGGTAAGTGATGGCGCTATTATAGATTTTTCTTCCCCAACACCAAAGGACTAATCATGATTGTCATCACCGGCGCCACAGGCAAGCTGGGCCAGCACGTTATTGCCGCGCTGCTGAAAACCGTTCCCGCCAACCAGATCGTCGCCGCCGTGCGCGATCCGGCCAAGGCGGCAGGCCTGGCCGCGCAGGGCGTGCAGGTGCGCCAGGCCGACTACAACGACGGCGCCAGCCTGGACGCGGCTTTCCAGGGTGCCAGCAAGATCCTCCTGATTTCGTCGAGCGAAGTGGGGCAGCGCGCCACCCAGCATCAGAATGTGATCGATGCGGCCAAGCGCGCCGGCGTCGCGCTGCTGGCCTACACCAGCGTGCTGCGTGCCGATAACACGCCGCTGGGCCTGGCGGCCGAACACGTGATCACCGAAGCGGCCATCCGCGCCTCGGGCCTGCCGTTCAGTTTCCTGCGCAACGGCTGGTACCTGGAAAACCATACCGAACACCTGGCGCCGGTGCTCGAGCATGGCGTGGTGCTCGGCGCGGCGCAGGATGGCCGCTTCTCGTCGGCCGCGCGCCGCGATTACGCCGAGGCCGCCGCTGCCGTGCTGACTGCCGCTGCGCCGCAGGCGATTTATGAACTGGCCGGCGACGACAGCTTTACCCTCAGCGAGTACGCGGCCGAAGTGGCGTGCCAGTCGGGCAAGCAGATTGTTTACAAGGATCTGCCGCAGGCGGACTTCAAGGCCGCGCTGGTCGGTGTGGGTGTGCCGGAAGGTTTCGCCGAACTGCTGGCCGACTCCGATGCAGGCGTGGCCAAGGGCGGTCTGGAAGACCATGGCAAGCAGCTGAGCGCGCTGATTGGCCGTCCGACCACCAGCCTGGCCAATGCCGTCAAGGCGGCGCTGGCCTAGCAAGGTGGAGCAGGGTGCCGCGGCTGCGGCATCCTTGCGGCACAAAATCGTCTGACAAAACCGTCCGGCCATGAAAAAAGCCGCAGACTCATGAAAGTCTGCGGCTTTTTTGCGAATTAGGTAATGGTGCCCACGAAGGGACTCGAACCCCTACACCCGAAGGCACATGGACCTGAACCATGCGCGTCTACCAATTCCGCCACGTGG
>NZ_DAMAGB010000023.1:0-10928 GCF_031995485.1 Janthinobacterium sp. | reverse complement strand
AAGGCACATGGACCTGAACCATGCGCGTCTACCAATTCCGCCACGTGGGCATTGTTGCTGCTTCCTGCTATTCGCTGCGTGTTCTGCAGCGACGGACAAAATCATAAGGGCTGGCGGCGATTCGGTCAATGAACATTTTGCTGTTTTTCTCAAGAAAGGCTGTTTTCTTCTGAAAAAGCCTGTTTCCCTATGAGAAATGGAGAAAACTGCCTGTTTTTTCAGCGCGCCGCCTGGTTGTCTTGGTCTGTGCGGCCGGAAATGAAAAAAGCCGCAAACTCGTGAAAGTTTGCGGCTTTTTTGCGAATCCGGTAATGGTGCCCACGGAGGGACTCGAACCCCCACACCCAAAGGCACATGGACCTGAACCATGCGCGTCTACCAATTCCGCCACGTGGGCACTGATGCTGCTTGACAACTTACTACAACAACTCTGTTATTATAGCGGCTTGAAGAGTTTTGCGCCAGATGAGCTTTCGCTCCATACTGCACATCAACCCTGTACCGCTTTCCTGTAACGCCTCACTGTTGAAGGTGATTCGCTGCAAGAGACAAGGATTATAGAGCAATATTTGCCGATGTCAAATGCCTGGCGCGCTTTTCCATAAATTTTCATCAGGGAGCGAGCAGGCCTGTTTACAGTACGCTGTCTGTTAGGCAAACCAGGGCGCTGTCCGGTAGACTACGGTCTATCACCGTGTCAATATTGACGGTGATGTCATCGGCCTGTTTTCCGTTTGATCACTGTCAATACAACTATAGAAATACTTTTGAGCCAAAATACCCACACCATCCCCAGCCGGGAGGACATTCTCGGCATATTCCGCAGCGTCAACGCGCCTCTCGATCCGCAGTCACTCGGGAAAACGCTGGCAGTGCATGCCGATTCCATGGATGTCCTGGTCCGTCGCCTGAAGGCGATGGAGCGCGACGGCCAGCTCAAGTCTGACGCCAGCGGCATCTTCAGCCTGGCCGACCAGAGCGCGCTGGTCGCCGGTCGCGTGACCAGCCACCGCGACGGCTTCGGCTTTGTGATCCCTGACGACGCCAGCGCCGACCTGTTCCTGCCTGAAAAGGAAATGCAGAAAGTGCTGCATGGCGACAAGGTCATGGCCCGCATCGTCGGCACCGACCGCCGCGGCCGTCCGGAAGGCACCATCGTGGAAGTCACCTACCGCGCCAATACCCATGTGATCGGCCGCCTGATCCAGGAAAACGGTACCTGGGTAGTGGCGCCGGAAGACCAGCGCATCGGCCAGGACATCCTGGTCACCGGTTCGGTGGGCAAGGCCAAGGCAGGGCAGATCGTCAGCGTCGAGCTGACCGAGCAGCCGATGCGCTTCAAGCAGCCGGTCGGCAAGATTGTCGAAGTGCTTGGTGCACTCGATGACCCCGGCATGGAAATCGAAATCGCCGTGCGCAAATTCAATGTGCCGCATATCTTTTCCGCCGCCGCCCTGAAACAGGCTGAAAAGCTGCCGTTCGAAGTGCGCGCCGCCGACCTGAAAGACCGTGTCGACCTGCGCGACGTGCCGATGGTGACCATCGATGGCGAAGACGCGCGCGACTTCGACGATGCCGTCTATTGCGAACCGGTGAAAGTGGGCCGCGCCAACTGTTTCCGCCTGATCGTGGCGATCGCCGACGTCAGCCATTACGTGAAGCCGAACGACGCGCTCGATACCGACGCGCTCGAACGCAGCACCTCCGTCTACTTCCCGCGCCGCGTGATCCCGATGCTGCCGGAAAAACTGTCGAATGGCCTGTGCTCGCTGAACCCGGCCGTCGACCGCCTGACGCTGGTGTGCGACGCCGTCGTCACCGAAAAGGGCGAAATCAAGGCCTACCAGTTCTACCCGGCCGTGATCCACTCGGCCGCGCGCCTGACCTATGACGAAGTGGCCGCCGTACTGGGCAACACCAAGGGTCCCGAGGCCGCGCGCCGCGCCGAGATCCTGCCGCACCTGCAGAACCTGGAACGCGTCTACCGCGCCTTGCTGAAGGCGCGCAGCGAACGCGGCGCGATCGATTTCGAGACCACCGAAACCTATATCGTCTGCAACAGCGCCGGCAAGATCGAAAAGATCATCCCGCGCACGCGCAACGAAGCGCACAAGATCATCGAAGAGTGCATGCTGGCGGCCAACGTCTGCGCGGCCGACCTGCTGCTGCGCCACAAGCATCCGGGCACCTACCGCATCCACGCCAGCCCGACCAAGGAAAAGCTCACGCAAGTGCGCACCTTCCTGAAACAGGTGGGGCTGAACCTGACCGGCGGCGACACGCCAACGGCCACCGACTACCAGACCCTGATGCAGCAGATCAAGGAGCGTCCCGACGCGGCCCTGCTGCAGACCATGCTGCTGCGCTCGATGCAGCAGGCCGTCTACAGCCCGGACAATATCGGCCACTTCGGCCTGGCGTACGAGGCGTATGCCCACTTCACCAGCCCGATCCGCCGCTATCCCGACCTGCTGACGCACCGCGCCATCAAGGCCATTTTGCAAGGCAAGAAGTACGAGCCGAAGTTGTCGGAAAAAACCGTGCTCAACACCAACGTGTCGAACGCCACGCGCAAGCAGCAGGCGAAGGACAAGGCGGAAGGCAAGCCGAAGAAAACCGACCTGACCATCTGGGACGCGTTGGGCGTGCATTGCTCGGCCAACGAACGCCGCGCCGACGAAGCGTCGCGCGATGTCGAAGCCTGGCTCAAGTGCTACTTCATGCAAGATAAACTGGGCGAGGAATTCACCGGCACCATTACCGGCGTGACCACCTTCGGCGTGTTCGTGCAATTGGATACCCTGTTTGTCGAAGGCCTGGTGCATGTCACCGAACTGGGTACCGACTACTTCCAGTACGACGATGCGCGCCATGAACTGCGCGGCGAACGCACCGGCAAGCGCTATCAGCTGACCGACCGCCTGACGGTGCAGGTGGCCGGCGTTGACCTGGAAACGCGCAAGATCGATCTGCGCCTGGTGACCGAAGGCGAAGTGGCTGGCGAAGAACCATCGGACCCGCCTGCCGGCGGCAAGCGCAACAAGAAAGCCATGGTCAAGCCCGGTCCGGCGACCGAGCAGCGCCATGAAATCAAGGCTGGCGGCGGCAACGGCGCCTCCCGGCAAAAGCGCGGCAAGTCCGGCGGCAATGGCAACAGCAATGGCAACAACAACTCCGCAGCGCCTGCTGCGGCCGCACCACGAGCAGCAAAAACTGTATCAAAGACCAGCAAGAAGAAGCGATAAACAATGAAGAATAAAATGATTTTCGGCTTCCACGCCGTGACCTCGCGCCTGCGCCATGAAGCGTCGTCGGTGGAAGAAATTTTTGTCGATGCCAGCCGCGTCGACGGCCGCATGAAAGACATGATTGCCGCCGCCAAGGCTGCCGGCGTGCGCGTGATGCCGGTCGATTCCGCGCGTCTCGACAAGATCGTCGGCACCCGCCGCCACCAGGGCGTGATCGCGTTTGCGTCGCAGCTGTCGCTGGCGCGCAATCTCGATGAGCTGCTGGACGCGGTCGACGGCCCGCCGCTGCTGCTGATCCTCGACGGCATCACCGACCCGCACAACCTGGGCGCCTGTTTGCGCGTGGCCGACGGTGTCGGCGCACACGCCGTGATCGTGCCGAAAGACCGCGCCGTGGGCCTGAACGCCACCGCCGCCAAGGTCGCCAGCGGCGCCGCCGAGACCGTGCCGTACATCACGGTCACCAACCTGGCGCGCACCATGCGCGAACTGAAAGAGCGCGGCATCTGGCTGATCGGCACCTCGGACGACGGCGAAAAAGGCCTGTACGAAGCCGACTTCACGGGACCGACCGCGCTGGTGATGGGTTCCGAGGGCGAAGGCATGCGCCGCCTGACACGCGACACCTGCGACATCCTGGTCAATATTCCGATGTTCGGTTCGGTCGAAAGCCTGAACGTGTCGGTGGCTTCCGGTGTTTGCCTGTACGAGGCCCGCCGCCAGCGTATCGCGCTGGAAGCATAAACGTCTTTTTTACCCCAAAGCAAACCCTGGGGTCGTACCCTCAGGGTACGACCCCGGCCCTTCGCAGTTGGGGTGAATGCAGTTCATAAGCCGCCGCCCTCGAGGCGGCGGTTGTTTATCCGCCCCTCCAGCAATCCCCCGCGCAATACGCTACCATTTGCATCCTGTCACCCATTACGAAACACGTCCCATGTTCCACCACCTGCGCGAAGATATCAACAGCATCATTGAACGTGACCCGGCCGCCCGCAATGGCTGGGAGGTGCTGACCTGTTATCCGGGCCTGCACGCCATCGTCATGCACGGCTGGGCGCACTGGTGCTGGACGCGGCGCCTGAAGTGGGTAGGGCGCTTCATTTCCTATATCGCCCGCATCATCACCGGCATCGAGATCCATCCGGGCGCCGTGATCGGCCGGCGCGTGTTTATCGACCACGGCTTCGGCGTGGTGATCGGCGAGACGGCGGTGGTTGGCGACGACTGCACCATCTACCAGGGCGTGACCCTGGGCGGCACCTCGCTGCATACGGGAACCAAGCGCCATCCTACCTTGGAGCGCGGCGTGATCGTCGGCGCCGGCGCGCAGGTGCTGGGCAGTTTTACCGTCGGCGCCTACGCCAAGGTGGGCTCGAACGCGGTGCTGCTCAAACCCGTGCCGAGCGGCGCCACGGCGGTGGGCAACCCCGCACATATCGTGCAGAAGGACCTCAACACGCTGCGCGAAGGCAGCACGGCCCATCTGTTTGCCGCCTACGGCGTCACGCCGAACGGCGACGATCCGCTGTCGAAAGCGCTGCAGGGCCTGATCACGCACGCGGTGGCCCAGGAGCAGCGCATCGAAACCATCCTGGCCACCCTCCAGCGCGCCGGCATTTGCTGCCAGGGCGTGGCCGAATGTGATAAATTGGATACGGAACAGATGAACAAGCTGGTGGACTAGTGAAAGAGGATACGCATGAGTACTGATGTAAGCACCGCAAGCACCGACAATCCCAACCTGCTCGACCCGTTCGAGATCCGCGTCCTGGCCGTCCTGGCCGAAAAAGAAGCCCTGACGCCCGACAGCTACCCGCTTTCGCTCAACGCCCTGACCAACGGCTGCAACCAGCTGTCCAGCCGCGACCCCGTGATGGCACTCACCGAAGAAACCGTGTACGACGTGCTGCAGCGCCTGATGCAGCGCAAGTTTGTCAACGGCATCACCCAGGCCGGCGCGCGCGTGGCCAAGTACGAACACCGCATGCGCATCAAATGGTCGCTGGAACAGGACAAGCTGGCCATTTTGACGATCCTGATGCTGCGCGGCCTGCAGACGGCCGGCGAAATCCGCAGCCGCAGCGGCCGCGTGCACGAATTCAAATCGGTGGCCGAGGTGGAAGCTGGCCTGCAGTTCCTGATCGACAAATACCCGCCGCTGGTGGCCAAGCTGGCTGTCGCGCCCGGCGCCAAGGAGCCGCGCTACGGCCATCTGCTCGGTGGCGCCGAAGCGCTGGCGCAGATCGAGACGGCGGCAGGCTACGCCGGCGCCGTCAGCGCGCCGCAGCAGGGCAGCAGGGTGGCCCAGCTGGAACAGGAAGTGCTGCAGCTGCGCAGCGATTTCGATGGCCTGGCGGCGCAGTTCGAAGCATTCCGCAAACAGTTTGAATAAAAAGTGCGTAGGTCGGATTAGGCGCAAAGCGCCGTAATCCGACAACATTGTTGGCGCGGGCGCATCTCTGCCCGTCCTCGGGCTGCTGGCGCACCCTCACCAATGAAGGGCAAGAGGTGACGGCTACTGCGCCTGGGGATCGAAACAGGCTTGCCATGTCAGCGCCGATGCCGGGTAGCGTTGCGCTTTCTTGAAGGCTGCCCGCGCCGTTCCTGGCTGTGCATGCCCCAGCAGCGCCACGCCCAGGTTGTAATGGGTATGGCTGTCGCCTGCGCCCAGCTTGACCGCCAGGCCGAGCAAGGCGACGGCTTCCTGATACTTGCCCTGGTCGCACAGCACGGCGCCCAGGCAAGTGAGGATATCCGTGTCCTGTGGCGATAGCGCCAGCGCGCGCCGCAGCATGGCTTCGGCCGCCGCCATGTTTTCGTCCCATCGGCTGGTGTCGCTGTGCAGCTCTTGCATCAGCGCCTTGCTGGCGGCGATCGCATCCTGCGTGGCTATCATCTGCTTCGGGCCTGCCAGCCGCTATGCCGGCCAGGCACCGGCATTGCTGCCAGTTTCGTAACTGACGCTGGCGGAAAAATCCCAGTCATCGGTATCGCGCCCGGTCTTCTCGGCCCATGCCTCGGCAGCGACATACAGCAGCTCCTCCAGCCAGTCATCGAGATCATCCGGCATGCGTGTCGGGTCCGCCAGCACGGCGTCATAGGCGGCCTTGCCGCTGCCGACGACATGGCATCGCGCATACAGGAACGCGTCACCCGACGTGCCCGAGTCGCGCGCGTTGTCGGCGTATATCTTGCCGTCGAGCTTGTACAGCGCCTGGGCCAGGCATTCCTCGAAACCCTTGATGTCCTTGACCGGCAATTCGGACAGGGCAAGCATCAAAGGTTCGACAGCGCCCTCGGCATCGCCTCCCTCCATGGCCTCGCGGTCGATCTGGTCTATCAACTGCCAAAACTTGTCTTCATTCATCGCTACTTCCCCGTAAAATGATCGATCGAGTCCGAAAATATCGTGCATGCGCAGGCGGCGTGAGTCGTCCGGTACCGCATCCTGAGCTTGCTTAGATTATCATCTTGCTCAAATGCCAAGCGCACCGTTACCGTTGTTGCCATTCACCTGCCCACAAGGAACCAGACCATGTCCCCGACCATTGATAAATTTGCGCCCGCCACGGATTGGCAAACGTTCGAAGCGGCACACCAGTTTGAAGACACCGTCTTCAGGCTGGCCAGCGCGTCGCTGCAGCTGCTGGGGCAGTCGGAGTTCAGGGAGCACGCATTTTCCGCATTTGCCTTCAATGCCGTCTCGTTCCCGACCCTGTCGCTCAGCTTCGATACCCGTGCGGACAACAAGGAGCTGGAATATTATCCGCCCGACTGGTCGAACGAGTGCATGGAAGCCGATGTGCCGGCCATCGGACAATTGTGGGATGAGGGTTACGCCACGATTGCAGAGGCTTTGGGCGAGCTGATGGAGCGCGCCGACGACGAACTGCTGGACGCCATCGAGGCAGGCTACCTGCACAGCCTGCGCAAGGTGATGGTGCGGCTGGAAACGAACCGCGCCTTCGGCAGCATCAAAACGTGCCCCCGTTTCTGGACGCTGGTGACGCAGATCGATGCCGATACCGATGAAGAGGAGCGGCTGCTCGACCAGGCCAGGCTGGCGGCGGGCAGCACTCAATTTTCGGGATAATTGGCCGGATCGATCGCCGGCGTACTGTGATGGGCAAACACATCGCTGCGGTGCGGTTTGTTCTGCTGCGCGCGCTTTTCCTCTGACGGCGGGCTGATCAGCACGATGGAAGCCTCGTCCGGATTGCGCAGGTTGACCGCCGCGCTGACGCCGCCATTGCGGTAGCTGCCCATGACGCCAATGGCCATCTGCACCAATAGCGTGGCCGCGCCCGTGTTGCCGAGGCGATGGTCGCTGTCGATCCATTGCGCAAGGTTGCCGCTGTCGAGTTCGGTGCCGCCATCTTCCGCGTGTTTCAGCAGGGTCTTGTGCAGTGCCACGATCTGCTCCGTCTTGCCGCCGGTGGCGGCGATCAGGCGCACGGGCGCTGCCGGCCGCTCGGCCTCGGGCAGGGTGCGCAGCGCTTCCTGCCAGCCGGCCTGCAAGGCGCGTTCGCGCTGGTCGCGCCGCGTCAACGGTTTGCCATGCTCGTCGACCATTTTCACGTAGGTCGGGCGGTGGACAAAGCCCAGCGTGGGCAAGCCATCCAGCTGCGCCAGTTGTTCCTTGTTGAACGGCAAGGGAAACCACGGTGTCGGTTGCCAGTCCTTTGGCGGGTGGTAGTTGCGGCCAGGCAGCTTGTCGAGCAGGCTGAAGCTGCCGGTGCCGCGGATATCGGTGCGGCGGGCAAATTGCGCGGCGACGGGTAGCCATTCTTCGATGGTGGGCTGGCGCATCGTAAATGCTTTGGGATTGTCTTTCTTGCCAGGATGAGGCACGCGAGTCATTAGTTCGTCGTAGGCAAGATACAGGCGCCGCGCCACGCCATAGTGATTAAGATCGTCCACACTGTCCTCGGGAGGCGCATCGTTGAAGGCAAACTTGCGTACCAAGTCGATACGTTCGCGCCGTGCCAGCACGAACAGGGCGGAGGCGTCCGGCATTTCGGGGATGTAGCGGCCGTCTCTGACCAGTGACGGTAAATCATCGGGACGATAGAGGTCGCGCGTGGGTATGCTGTCTTCCGAATTGAGCACAATGTATGGCACATCAGGGTTGGCGTCGAAAAAAGCAAATACGTCTTCCAAGATGCGGTCAGGATATTCGCTCAAACGGCGCGGACCGGCAGCAAACAGATGCCAATGCAGGCCTGAGGAAGAATAGCCTCCGGCCAAGCCGATTGCCGGTGCGTCTGGAGTATCGAGCATGTCGGAGTTATAGATAGGAGGCTCGGCATTAAACACCGGGATACCGAAATACATGGGCAGGCGTTTTGCTCCATTTTCCAGTGTGTCACCACTACGTCCCCCGGCAATTCCTGCTCTCTCCATGGCATCCCATGGATACTTTTCCTTGTCCTGTTCGCGTATGCTGGAATGAGGGTGGCCTTTCTGAAGCGCTTCCCACAGTTTGCCTTGGCGATATTTATCGAGCGTGACGCCCAGGCCGATAACTTCCAGCACATATTCACGTTTGGATTGTTCGCTGACCGGCGTCGCTTGCACAATTGGCTTGGCTGTGGGAACCAGTTTTGGCTGATTGAACCAGCGTGATCCCAGCAAACTTCCAGCAACAATTGGCGGTATCAGAAAAAGCAAGTGGAGGAATTTTTCTGTGCGGCTGGTCATTATTTTCTCCTCGAAGCACCGAGTGGGGAATGCGGGCGTGTTTTTCATTTTGGTATATCGTTGATGGCTCGACGGCTGAGAGCTGGGAACGGGGATTCGGTACGGCGCCCATCGATCGTTTCGCACACAACCGTTGATGGCAGGCCCGCTTGAAGCGCTGGAACACAGGCGGGCAGCAGTCCAGAACTGTAGTAGGTTGCATTGACTTCAATAAGTTGTTTGCGTTGTGCGCATTCCGCAGCCCAGTAAGGTCCGAATTTTTTCTTGAAATCATCCCATCGAAGAATGGATGGTCGTACTGGATTGCGTATATCGTTTTGCAACCGCCAATCCGCCACCGCACACAAATACCGGTAAAACCCCGGATCGCTGCACGCCTTGCCACCGCCAATGGCCACGTCATAGGCCGTTACCTGCCGATGATTCTGCGCATTGCCGATAATCGCGCCATGAAACGACTTGGGACTGACTTCATGCTGCCAGCGCCTGCGCGCCTCGTTCGGGGTTTCCTCTCGCACGATATATAACCGGTCGCCGCCACCCGGATAACGGCTGATGCGTATCAATTTGCACTGATCGCCGATCTTCTTGTCCAGATTCCAGGCCAGCTGTACCTGCTGGTGCGGACCGGAACCAAACAGGCCCGGGCCGTGTTCCGGCAGCCGCTGCAGCAAAGGGCGCGGATCGGCCACGACGTCCTGCGGAAGTTGCCGCAAGCCCCGGCTGCTGGTAATGGCAATCGCCGCATCGATCGGATCGACGTCTTCGCACGGGCCTTGCTCCTTGCGCGGCAGCGTGGCCTGGCTCGAGGTGGGAGGGAACTGCGCGGGACGCACTTCGCCGCCATCGAGCACGGCGGTGGCGGGCACGCGCAGCGCTTCGCCGTTGATGGTGCGCAGTCCCGCACGCCGGCCCGCTTCGGTTGAAAAGATCTGCCACTTGTTCGGCTGCACGGGCGGCCACGCCGCCTGGTCATGATTGGCGCGGTGGCTGCGGTTGGCGCCGGCCACATGGTCATGGTCATCTTCACCATCGAGGCGCAGCGCGAAGTCGTGCGCAGGGGCGCCGACCAGTACCGGGCCGGTGGTCTTTTTCGCCGGGTCCAGCCGCAGTTTGCCGGTAAATACGCGCTGATAGAACCCGGATCCCAGTTCCGCCAGAGGCTGGCGGCGCTGATACTCCTTTTCCCAACGGGTCGGCCCGTCGCCCCAAATGCTTTTTTGCGTCCTGCCCTGTGTCTCGGACAGGCGATGCCCGTCCAGGTAATCGGGCACTCCCTGCCAGCCGATGCCCTGCATATTGTCCAGCGCGACCGTCATGTCTTCCGGGCAGAAGTACAGATACACCTTGCCGCGATTGTCGCGGTCCCCCTCGGCGCGCCACGAGGCACCGGCAATGCCATGACATTGCGCGTGATCCTTGATCTGGTCGAAAGCTGGCACGGCATGTTTTTTTGCCGCCACGCCCTGCACGATCTGCGCCAAGGTCTGCAGGCGCGCATGGAAGGTCTGGCGGTTGTCGATGGCATCGTACTGGCCATCCATGGCCGCATCTTTGCCGCCGCCGAAGATGCGGCTGGCCTCGGCTGTGCCGAAGAACATGGTGGTCTCTTCCACCAGGCTGTAGGGCGGATGCGTGAGGATCAGGGTATCGGCGGGGCGCTTGCCTTCGTCGAGCAGAAAAGCCTGCGCCAGCAGCGAGATCAGGCAGCCCTGGCTGTGGGCCACGATGGAGACGACGTCGTTGCTGTCATAGTCGCGGATCATGGCGATCAAGGCCGCCAGCCTCCTGGCGGCCAGCACCATGTACATGCGGCCCGGCGCCGTCTTCAGGGGCCGCACCGGGTCGCCGCCAAAATCGACGGGCGAATACAGTCCCTTGTTCCACATGTCGGGCAGGGTATTGGTGGCGTTGCCGAACGGGCCGCCGTTCTTCGTCAGGGCCTTGCCGAGTCGGTTGACGTAGCGGTCCGTGTTCTGC
>NZ_DAMAGB010000022.1:0-82255 GCF_031995485.1 Janthinobacterium sp. | reverse complement strand
ATCTGCTCGAATCGCAGAAGGGAGCGCGGCATCTGACGCGACCGCCACGCCAGCGCGCCAGCGCGGTATTTCCGACGAACATGTCTGCATCCTGGTGGCGCGCGACCGCACCGGGCAAACCGTCGACTTCGTCGCTGGCCGTGGCCAGCTCAGCAAGGCGAAACTGCATGCCTGCCTGCCAGGCATCATCGATCGCGACATTTTGCTGCTCAGCGATGGCCATCCTGCCTATCCCGTGTTCGCCCGCGAGTTGGGTATTGCGCATGCGGCGGTGAACTTGCGCGCGGGCATCAGCGTGCGTGGCACCGTCCACGTCCAGAACGTGAATGCCTATCACAGCCGCCTGCGCGGATGGCTGAGTGCGTTTCATGGCGTGGCGACACGCTATCTGCCGAACTATCTGGGATGGCGCTGGATCCTCGACGCCAGGAGAATTATCTCGCCACAAAGCTTGCTCAAGGCCACGATAGGAAGCTTTCCACACATGGTGGTGACATAGCCTTTTTTTGCCCCTTCAGTTCCAATTGAATCGCTCTTGCGAAAAATATAATTCCCATGCTAGCGTACGGTTCCCTTTCCCTGGAGACCCTTCATGATTCGTCGTACCGCCTTGTTGTCCACCATTGCCCTGACTCTGTTGCTGGGTGCTTGCAGCAAGAATCAAGAAACGGCTGATGCCGGGGAGGGCAAGCAGGAGCAGGCCGCCGACGCGCAGGCGGCCGAAGCGCCCGCCGCCGAGCCTGCGCCCGAGCGCAAGATGGATTACTGGAAAGTGTTGGGACCATTGCTGGCAGGTAGTTACAACGGCAGCTGCCTGCGCATGCCGGACGGGCGCAAGATGGATGCGCTGGTCACGATAGGCGCCGACGGCAAGGTCGCGTCCGGCGACCTGCAGCTTGATTTTCATGCCGCGAAAATGGCCATGATGATGCGCTCGCGCGACGACAAGGGCCAGTACAGTACCCTCGGCACGATCTCCATCGACGATGGCAAGACCGGCATGCTGTCCTTGCTGTCCAGCCCGGCTGGCAAGGAAAGCACCGTCAGCCTGTCCAGCGGGGATATCGGTTTGATTTGCAGCAATACCAGTGGCGTTGGCAGCTTCAACAATCAGGCGCTGTTCCTGACTGCGGCAAAGCTGTTGAACGGCAAGAAGCAGAGCATCGGCTGCCTCGACACCAAGAATCTGCTGGTGCGCCGCAAGGTCGATGTCGAGGTGGCCGACGGCGTAATCCGGATCGGCGACGATGCCTTCGACATGAAAACGGCCGTCAGCGAGGGCTTTACGCTGATGGATGGCGGCGGCTCCCTGATGCTGAACGTCGTTATGCCGCAGGAGAAAACCGTCAACGTCGCGTATGACGGTGCCGGCAAGCTGGTCAACGTGCAGGCGCGCGACAAGCAGGAAAGCACGCACTTTTGTACCGCCGAGAATTGAGCGGCCGAGATCGATCAAGTCAGCGCGCAACACTGACGGCGCCGTGCCAGCACATTGGTCTGGCCCGCGAGCGTTTCCGGACGCGGGCGGACGCTTGGCTCAGCGCCTGGCTCAGCGGCTTGACTCAGCGCCGGTCTCAGTGCTGGTCGATCTGCTGCACATCGTCGTTTTGCGCCAGCAGCGCCGTCAGCCAGGCTGCAAACGCCTGGACTTTCGGCACGGCCAGCCGCCCTTGCGGCGCCAGCAGCGACATCGGCATCGGTGTCGGCGGGCAATCTTCCAGCACCGGCACCAGCGCGCCGCTGGCCAGGTGTGCGCGCGCCTGGTAGAGCGCCAGCTGGCCCACTCCCATCCCTTGCAGCACGCACGCCAGGTTGGCCTCGGCATCGTTGATGGCGACCATGCCCGTCATCTGCACCCGCACCACTTCGCCTTTCTGCACGAAATCCCAGTCGAACGCGCGCCCGGTGCGGCCTGAAAAATGCATCACGCCACGGTGGCGGGCCAGGTCTGCCAAGGTCTGCGGCCGGCCATGGCGTTCGAGGTAGGCGGGCGCCGCGCAGGTAATGAAACGCATGTTGCCGACGCGCCTGCCGATAAAGGCGGAGTCCTGCAGCTGCCCCACGCGCAGCGCGCAATCGATGCCTTCCTCGGTCAGGTCGACCAGCCGGTCCGTCAGGCTCAGGTGCAGCTGGACGGCAGGGTGGGCGGCGTGGAATTGTCCGAGATACGGCATCACCAGCGTGCGGCCCACGGTGCCGGGCAGGTTGACGCGCAGCATGCCGCGCGGCTTGTTGGCGTCGGGACCGCGAAAGGCCAGCTCGGCCGTATCAATGGCGCCCAGGATCGCCAGGCACTGGCCGAAATAGTCGGCGCCGTCGGGCGTCAGCGACAGGCGGCGCGTGGTGCGCTGCAGCAGCTGCGTCCCCAGATAGGCTTCCAGCTTCTGCAGGGTGGCTGACAGCGCCGCGCGCGGCAGGTTCAGCGTCTCGGCTGCCTTGGAGAAGCTGTTGGCCTCGACGATACGCACGAAGGTTTGCATGGCCTTGATCTTGTCCATGGAAAGGTAATCCTCGATTGTTCATTTAATGTGAAAAGTATGGAGTGATTATGCACCAATTATCTTTGCGGGAAAATTCCCTACAATGGCCTCACTCTCTTATCCACCCGAGGAAATAACATGAACAAGGCCTCCAGAACCCCACCCATCGTCGGCGACGTGCCCGACATTTCATCCGGCATGACACTGCTGCTGGCGATTGCCACCGGCCTGATCGTCGCCAACCTGTATTACGCGCAAACGCTGGTCGGTCCCATCAGTGTCTCCACCGGGTTGTCGGCCAAGGCCGCCGGCCTGGTCGTGACCCTGACGCAGATCGGCTACACGCTGGGCTTGCTGTTTGTCGTGCCGCTGGGCGACTTGCTGGAAAACCGCCGCCTGATCCTCACCGGCCTGCTGGTCACCGCCGCCGCGCTGATCGTCGCCGCAGCGAGCACCGGTCCCATCGTCTTCCTGGCCGCCGCGCTGGCGATCGGCCTCGGCTCGGTGGCGGCGCAGGTGATCGTGCCGTTTGCGGCGCACATGTCGAAGGAGGCCACGCGCGGACAGACGGTCGGCAAGGTCGTCAGCGGCTTGTTGCTGGGGATTATGCTGGCCCGTCCGGCCGCCTCGCTGGTGGCGGCTCATGGCAGCTGGCATGTGGTGTTTGGCGGCGCCGCCGTGCTGATGCTGATCCTGGCCGTGGTGCTGCGCCGCGCGCTGCCGGTGCGCCAGCCGGTGTCGAATATCCGCTATCCAGCGCTGATGGCCTCGCTGTGGCACTTGCTGCTGGGCACTCCCGTGCTGCGCCGCCGTGCCGCCTATCATGCCGGCCTGTTCGGCGCCTTCAGCCTGTTCTGGACCGTCACGCCGCTGGTACTGGCCAGCCCCGCATTCGGCCTGTCGCAGACCGGCATCGCCATCTTTGCCCTGGTCGGCATGGCCGGCGCCGTGGCGTCGCCGGTGGCTGGACGCCTGGCCGATGCGGGCTACACGCTGCCAGCCACGGCTGCCGCACTGATATTGGGAATGGCGGCGTTTGCCTTGCCGATGTTTGTACCGCAATCGCAACACCTGGCGCTGGCGCTGCTGGTGATCGCATCGATCGTGCTCGACATGGGCGTGGCTGCCAACCTGGTACTGGGCCAGCGCGCCATCTTCAGCCTGGCGCCGGAAGTGCGGGGCCGCCTGAATGGCCTGTATTTCGCGCTGTTCTTTGCCGGTGGCGCAGCCGGTTCCGCCGTGGGCGCCTGGGTGTATGCGACCTACGGCTGGCAGGCAACCTTGTTGACCGGCATGGCGTTTCCCGGCCTGGCCTTGCTGGTATGGCTGACGGAATTATTGCCAGCTAACGCACGCCGCACAGCCTGAAAAGCGAGCGCTCGCCCTGTTATCACGAAAACGCATTTCCATCATCATCAATGAAAAGTGGTTTTATGTGACGCAATGCAGCATCATTCACCTGTCTCCTCTAACTCCTCACAGGAATTAGATTCAGCCCGCTCCCGCAGCGGGCTTTTTTTTGCCTTTTTTCCGGCTAGACCACCGAGATGCCCAGCTCGCGCACGAAGTTCGCTGCCTGCGCATGGGTAATCACGGCGCCCTTGAACAGTGCCGCTTCCGTCAGCCTGAAGCCGTCGATATCGGCGCCGCGCAAGTCGGCGCCCTGGAACTTGGCCAGCTTCAATACGGCATTGTGCAAGCTGCCGCCTTCGAACACGGCGTCGCGAAAGTCGCAGCCGGCCAGGTAGGCTTCGGAAAAATCGAGCTGTTTCAAGGTGGCTTTCCTGAACGAAAAACCGCGCAGGTCGGCGCCGATCAGCAGGCTGTCCTCGAACGATGCGCCCAGGTGCGCTACCTCTTCGAACGAGGCGCCGGTCAGCTTGCAGCCGCGCCATGAGGCGGACGCGAGCTTGGCGCGCCGCCATTTGGTATTGTTCAGGTCGCAGCCTTCGAAGCTGGCGTCGACCGCATCGACCGATTCAAAGTCGGCCCCGCCGGCGCGGCAGCGGCGAAAGGTGCAGCGCGCCAGTTTGGCGGCGAACAGATTGGCGCCGGTAAAGGTGCAGCGTTGAAAGTCGCAGCCCTGCAGGTCGAGCCGCGACAGGTCGGCGTCGTCGAAGGCGCAGCCTTCAAACGTGCGGACCGATTGCGCCAGAAGTTGCTCCAGTTCGCTGCGCTCCAGTGTCAGGTCGCTTGCCGTGGTGTCGTGTGTAGCCATCCGTTTGTATCCTTGTCAAAGCGGGGGAGGGATGGCGCGGCGGGAAGAACGCACGAACCATGACACCGCCCCCGACTGGTGAAACAGCCAGGTTCAGCGCCGTGGGTCCGCGTGGGCGGGAGCATATCCTCGGATACTGACCGGACTACCAACCGGTGCGCTCATTTTCGACTGAAGCGGCATTGTAACGTTTCAAGCCTGCCCTTGCCAGCCTGGACAGTGCCGGGTTAGTATCGTTGCAGGCGCAACCATTGCGCCAACGTCGCTCGGACGGATCCGGGCGCTTACGTACAGAGATACCATGACCGACAGCCAAGCTCCGCGCAGCTTTTCGCGCATCAATCGTCTTCCCCCCTACGTTTTCAATATTACCGCCGAACTCAAGATGGCCGCGCGCCGCCGCGGCGAGGACATCATCGACATGTCGATGGGCAATCCCGACGGCGCCACGCCCAGCCATATCGTCGACAAACTGATCGATACGGTGAAACGGCCCGACACCCACGGCTATTCCGCTTCAAAGGGCATCCCGCGCCTGCGCCGCGCGATTTCGCACTGGTACAAGAAGCGCTACGAGGTCGAGATCGATCCCGACAGCGAAGCGATCGTTACCATCGGTTCGAAAGAGGGCCTGGCCCATCTGATGCTGGCCACACTGGACCGGGGCGATACGGTGCTGGTGCCCAATCCCAGCTATCCGATTCATATCTGGGGCGCGGTGATCGCCGGTGCCGATATCCGCTCGGTTCGCATGGGCCCGGGCGTGGACTTCTTTGCCGAACTGGAGCGGGCGATCCGCGAAAGCTACCCGAAGCCCAAGATGATGGTGCTGGGCTTCCCGTCGAACCCCACCGCGCAGTGCGTGGAACTGGAGTTTTTCGAGCGCGTGGTGGCGCTGGCAAAGCAGCACGATATTCTGGTGGTGCATGATCTGGCGTATGCCGACATCACGTTCGACGGCTGGACAGCGCCATCGATCATGCAGGTGCCCGGTGCGCGCGATGTGGCGGTCGAATTCTTTACCATGTCGAAAAGCTACAATATGGCAGGCTGGCGCATCGGTTTCATGGTTGGCAATGCCGAATTGGTGGCGGCGCTGGCGCGCATCAAGAGCTATCACGACTACGGCAGCTTTACTCCCGTGCAAGTGGCGGCGATTGCCGCACTGGAAGGCGATCAAAGCTGCGTGACGGAAATTTGCGCCCAGTACCAGCGCCGCCGCGACGTGCTGGTGAAAGGCTTGCATGAAGCGGGCTGGATGGTGGAAAAACCGAAGGCGTCGATGTATATCTGGGCGCATATTCCGGAAGCATACCGCCATCTCGGGTCGCTGGAGTTTGCCAAGCTGCTGCTGGACAAGGCGAAAGTGAGCGTCTCGCCCGGCATCGGTTTTGGCGAATATGGCGACGAATACGTGCGCTTTGCGCTGATCGAGAACGAAGCGCGCGTACGCCAGGCGCTGCGCGGTATCAAGAATATGTTGCGTACGCCGGCCACGTCAGCAGGGGAAGCGGCAAAATAATGCCGTAGAGAATCATTAATTGCCACAGTTATCACTCAGGCGTATTACCTATATCATGAATATAAAGTGGTTTTATAGCTTGCGATCCGGCATCATGCTTCTGTCTCCTCTACTTCCTCACAGGAATTAGATTCAGCCCGCTCCCGTAGCGGGCTTTTTTTTGGCTGATACGATTGCTGCGCGGCCGCCCGCCAGTACATAGCTAATATTTATTGAGGAAATAGGAAAAGACAATTGGATCGATATGCTGCACTGCGGCATCATGCAGCTGTCTCCTCTACTTCCTCACAGGAATAGATTCTGCCCGCTAATTCAGCGGGCTTTTTTTTGCTTGCCAGGTACGCCTCAGGCTACAGAAGCCAGCAGGGCAGAGCCGACCATGATGCGAAAGACACGCAGACGCCAGATATTGATAAAACGAATTTCTATCATCACAACAGACAATTAGATTTATATGCCGCAATGCGTCATGATGCACCTGTCTCCTCTACTTCCTCACAGGAATTAGATTCAGCCCGCTCCCGTAGCGGGCTTTTTTTTGCCCACCTGCTGCATGCTTGCCAAGCTGGCATCATCTTGCTTTCATGAATGTTAGACTGCGCTTTTCATACCGGAAGGATTTCCACCATGCTGGACATGCTGCGTCATACGCTGGAATCGACGCCCATCCTTGCCTTGTTCCTCGTCATCGGTCTCGGCTACGCCCTGGGACGCGTCAGCGTATTCGGCTTCTCGCTCGGGGTCGGCGGCGTGCTGTTCGCAGGGCTGGCGCTGGGTGCCTTTGCGCCCGGTTCCGTGCCGCCGCCCATCGTCGGCTCGATCGGTTTGCTGTTGTTCCTGTACGGGATCGGGGTGCAATACGGCACCCAGTTCTTTGCCGGCCTGCGTGGCGCCGGGCAGAAACATAATCTGATCGCCTTTGTCGCCGTGATGGGCGGGCTCGCCGTGTCGATCTGGGGCGGGCAGTGGATCGATATTTCGCTGCGCATGGCCAGCGGCGTGTTTGCCGGCGCCATGACCAGCACCGCCGCGCTGCAGGCGGCGCTGGAAGCGTCGCACGGCAACCGCGATGCGGCCGTCGGCTATGCGGTAGCGTATCCGTTCGGCGTGGTCGGCCCGATGCTGGGCCTGTACCTGGCCGGGCGCATACTGAAACCGGTGCTGGCGCCGCCGCCGGTGCCAATTATCGTGTCGGAAATTGCAATCGACCGCGATGCGCTGGCAGGCGCGAGCTTGGCCGAACTGGCGGACGGGCCGCTGGCCGGCGTGCAGGTGATCGGCGTGCGCCATGGCCATCAGAACAGCTTGCCCGACCCCGGCATGGTGATCGGTACCGGCGACGCGCTGATGGTGGCTGGCACGGTGGCCGGCGTGGACGCGGCGCGCACGGCGCTCGGCCACCTGGAGCCGGGCCGTCTGATGAAGGACCGCCGCGATTACGACGGCATCGAAGTATTCGTGTCGGATGCGGCAATCGTCGGCGTGCCACTCGGTGAACTGAAGCTGTTCAAGGACTTTCCGGCCCGGCTGGCCTTTATCCGCCGCGGCGACGCCATGATCCTGCCACAGCCCTTCCTGACCCTGGAGTTCGGCGACCGCGTGACGGTGGTTGCGCCGGCCAGCCATGCGGCGGACGTGCGCAAGCTGTTCGGCAATTCGATCACCGCCACGGCCGAGTTCAGCTATGTATCGCTGGGCATGGGCATGGTGCTGGGCGTGTTGCTGGGCTTGATTCCGATTCCGCTGCCGTGGATCGGCTCGTTCAGCCTGGGCCTGGCCGGCGGGCCGCTGGTGATGGCGCTGATCCTGGGCCGGCTGGGTCGCGTCGGCAAGGTCAGCTGGCGCCTGCCGCTGTCGGCCAACCTGGTGATGCGCAATTATGGCCTGACGATCTTCCTGGCCTCGGTCGGCATGGCGTCCGGCTTGCCCTTCCTGCGGCAGGCAGGCGCCGATGGCCTGCCGATGCTGGCGCTGGGCGCCGTCACGGTGCTGGTGGTGGTGGCATTGGTGGTGGCGCTGGGCAAACTGTTCCTGCGTTTGCCGTTTCCCGAGCTGCTCGGCATTGCGGCGGGCGCCACCGGCAATCCGGCCGTGCTGGTGTTTGCCAACAAGCTGGCCAAGTCCGATCAGCCGAATCTTGGCTACGCCATGATTTTTCCTTCCATGACCATCGTCAAGATCATCGCCGTGCAAGTTTTGCTGCAAATGTACGGCTGATTTTCCCCAATTCGCCGGCGGCCTGAAAACCGCTGGCGCCGCCCCGATTCTGTTGTACAATCCTTGAGAACGGTCGTGCTATTTTGTGCGCTGAGCTTGCCTTGCGCGCACTTGCCATGCGACTGATAACAAGGAGGAGACAGACATGGATTTAAGTTATACGCCCGAGGACAATGCGTTCCGCGACAGCGTGCGCGCGTTTCTCGACAGCCACCTGCCGGCAGACCTGCAGCGCAAGGTGCGCAGCCATCTGCGCTTGACCAAAGACGACTATGTGCGCTGGCACAAGATCGTGGCCGCACAGGGCTGGGCCGCGCCGAACTGGCCGGTCGAACACGGCGGCACCGGTTGGAGCGCCGTGCAGCGCCACATCTGGGAAGACGAGTGCGCGCGCGCCGCCACGCCGCCGATCCTGCCGTTCGGCATCAATATGGTGGCGCCCGTCATCATGGCCTTCGCCACGGAAGAACAGAAAGCCCGCTATCTGCCGCGCATCCTCAACTGTGACGACTGGTGGTGCCAGGGTTACTCCGAGCCGGGCGCCGGTTCCGACCTGGCTTCGCTGAAAACCACCGCAGTGCGCGACGGCGATGACTACATCGTCAACGGCCAGAAAACCTGGACCACCCTGGGCCAGCACGCCGACATGATCTTCTGCCTGGTGCGTACCGATGCCGGCGTGCGCAAGCAGGAGGGCATCAGTTTCCTGTTGATCGACATGAAAACGCCGGGCGTCACGGTGCGCCCCATCATCATGCTCGACGAAGACCACGAGATCAACGAAGTATTCTTCGACAATGTGCGCGTGCCGGTTTCCAACCTGGTGGGCCAGGAAAACCGTGGCTGGACCTACGCCAAGTATCTGCTCGGTCACGAGCGCACCGGCATTGCCGCCGTGGGCCGTTCGAAACGCGAGCTGGCCTTTCTCAAGCAGCTGGCGATGCAGCAGTTGAAGAAGGGCGAGCCGCTGCTGCGCGACCCGGCCTTTGCGGCCAGGGTGGCCGGCGTGGAAATCGAACTGATGGCGCTGGAAATGACGGTGCTGCGCGTGATCAGCGAAGAGGGCAAGGGACCGGGGCCACAGGCGTCGATGCTGAAGGTGCGCGGCTCGGAAATCCAGCAGCAGCTGACGGAGTTGATGGTCGAAGCGCTGGGGCCGAATGCCTTGCCGTTCGATCCGGCCTACCTCGAAGGCGAACAGGAGCACAGTGCCGCTGGCAACGATATCGCCGCGCCGCTGGCTGCGTACTACTTCAATTACCGCAAGACGTCGATCTATGGCGGCTCGAACGAAATTCAAAAAAACATCATCACGCAGATGATCCTGGGCCTGTAAAGGTAAAAAAGGAGACAGCATGGACTTTACATTCAACCAGGAACAGCAGCAGTTCGCCGATGCGCTGCGGCGCTGGGCCGACAAGGATTACCGCTTCGAGGCGCGCCAGGCGATCATTCACTCCGATAGCGGCACCTCGGACGCCGCCTGGGCCACGCTCACCGAGCTGGGCATGACGGCCTTGCCGCTGCCGGGCGCGCAGGGCGGCTTTGACGGCACGGCCGTCGACATGCTGCTGGTGATGCAGGAACTGGGCCGGGCGCTGGTGGTGGAGCCGTACTTCGCTACCGTGTTCGGCGCGCAGTTCCTGAAGCTGGCCGGCGGCCACGAAAGCGTGCTGGAGCAGGTTGCCGCCGGCAGCGTGAAACTGGCCTGCGCGCTGGGCGAAGCGCAGTCGCGCCACGAGCTGAATGATATCGCCACCACGGCCACCGGCGGCGGTGACGGCTTCGTGCTCGATGGCGTCAAGACCGTGGTGATCCACGGCGCACAGGCCGACCACCTGATCGTTTCGGCGCGCAGCAGCGGAGAGCAGCGCGATACCGACGGCATTTCGCTGTTCCTGGTGCCGCTTGACGCGCCCGGCGTCACCGTGCGCGACTACCGTACCATCGACGGCCAGCGCGCCGCCAACGTTACCCTGGTGCAGGTGGTGCTGGGCAGCGAGGCGCTGATCGGCGAGGCCGGCAAGGGCTGGGAGCTGCTCGACGCCGGTGCCGACTATGGCGCGACGCTGTTGTGCGCGGAAGCCGTGGGCGCGATGGACGCCATCTTTGCCGCCACCCTGGAGTACCTGAAAACACGCCAGCAGTTCGGCGCGCCGATCGGCAAGTTGCAGGCGCTGCAGCACCGCATGGCCGACATGTTCATCCATCTGGAACAGGCCCGTTCGATGGCCATGCTGGCAGCCGCCAAGGTCGATACTGCAGAGCCGGTAGAGCGGCGCCGCGTCGTCTCGGCCGCCAAGGCCCGGGTGGGGCAGGCCGCGACCTTTGTCGGCCAGCAAGCCGTCCAATTGCATGGCGGCATGGGCGTGACCGACGAGTTGCCTGCCGCGCATCATTTCAAGCGGTTGACCATGATCGCCTTGAGCCTGGGCGACGCGGATCACCATATCGAGCGCTTTATCGCCCAGCCGGGCTTCCTGCCATTGGAGAACGCATGACTGATTTGCAACGTGCCACGCCGCACAAACACTGGTACTTCGAGGATTTTACGGCCGGCCTCGAGATCTACCTGGGCCAGCGCCATGTGACGGAAGACGAGATCATCGCGTTTGCCACGGATTTCGATCCACAGCCATTCCATATCGACCATGCGGCGGCCGAACAGACCATCTTCAAGGGCGTGATTGCCAGCGGCTGGCATACCTGCAGCCTGATGATGCGGCTGGTGGTGGACAACCTGCTCAAACACTCGTCGAGCATGGGCTCGCCCGGTCTCGACAGCATCCGCTGGCTCAAACCCGTGCGCGCGGGCGATACGCTGAACCTGACCTATCAGGTCAAGGAAGTACGCGCCTCGACCTCCAGGCCCGACCGCGGCATCGTCGTGTCCATCTGGTGCGTCAGCAACCAGCATGGCGAAGTCGTCACCACCGTCGAAGGCATGGGCATGTTCGGCCGCCGCCCGGCCGGGGAGCTGCCCGATGCGTGACATTGCCGGCATCGCCGGCTTCCGGCTTCTCTCCGGCCAGCATGTGGCCGTCTCGGACTGGATCGCCATCACCCAGGAGCGCATCGACACCTTTGCCGACGCCACCGACGA
The DNA here is from genome assembly GCF_031995485.1 of Janthinobacterium sp. Taxonomy (NCBI): domain Bacteria; kingdom Pseudomonadati; phylum Pseudomonadota; class Betaproteobacteria; order Burkholderiales; family Oxalobacteraceae; genus Janthinobacterium; species Janthinobacterium sp. The sequence goes on along the minus strand of NZ_DAMAGB010000022.1, from coordinate 70,715 downwards.
CCATCAGTGGATCCACGTCGATACGCAGCGCTGCGCCAGGGAGTCGCCGTACGGCTGCACCGTGGCGCACGGCTTCCTGACCTTGTCGCTGCTGCCTGCCATGCTGCAGGATGCGCTGCATATGGCCGGCATCCGCATGGCGATCAACTACGGCCTGAACAAGGTGCGCTTCCCGGCACCGGTGCCGGTCGGCAGCCGCCTGCGCGCGCGGCTCGACATTTTGTCGGTAGAAGAGTTGCCGGAAGGCGCCCAGGTGAACTGGGCGGTGGCCATGGAGCGCGAGGGGGACACAAAGCCGGTGTGCGTGGCGGAGTTCTTGATGCGGTGCTACCCTGACGCGGCTTAGAAAAACACGGCCGTACGGGGAATAATCGCCCCCGTATTGCCATACGGCTGGGTCGCGCGCACCGAGCCCGTAGTGGCGATCCCGTCGTCGAGCTTGCTGTCGATCTGCTCGGCATAGCCTTCGGGCAGGTTGTCGAAGCGGATGCCGTTGCCGGCGCGGCCGGCCACTTCGTCGTTGTACAGGTAGACGGCGCCGCCCTGGGCGCTGGTCATGAACTGGCTGGTGCCGTTGAATGATCCCGTGATAAAGCCGCCCAGCGCCAGGTGCTGCGGCGCCAGCGTGAATTCACGCGGCTGGCCGTCGCCGATCTGGCCGTCGCCATTGCCATTGCCGGCCGAGTTCGGCACATGCAGCGTGCCCTGGATATCATCGCCGGGCAGGGCGCGGAATTTGTCCTGGTAGGCATTGACGGCGGCCGTCAGCGAGTTCGACTGCTGGATGATGTTCTTCACCTTGGCGCTGTCGATCAGCCCCTGGCCTTTCAGTACGCCACCTAACAGCAGGCCGATAATGACCAGGACGATGGCGATTTCTACGAGCGTGAAGCCTTGCTGGCGGCGTGGGTGCATGGAGCGTTCCTTGGTCGTTGCGCCGCCCCTTGGAGGTTCGGGCGGCTGATGCTGAAGTTTACTGTAAATGCCGGTTGCCGGGAATGGCGTTCTGCTTGGCTTTTTTTGCCGCGATTTCCTCCAGCCGGCGCGCCATGAATGCCAGTTCATGCGGGTCGGTGATCTGCCCGCTGGCAATCAGGCCGCCGATGACCAGCTGCGCGCTGCCGAGCTGGTCCATGTCTTCCAGCATAAACGCTTCCATCTGCCGCACCCACGGCGGCACGTCCGCCCCCGTTGTCCGCACGCGCAACTGGCGCGCCAGTGCCAGTGCCAGCGGCAGGTCGTGCAACTGATGCCTGGCGACCAGTGCTGCCTGCGCCATGGCGGGCCAGCGGTGCAGCGGGTCCTGCGCAAAGCTGGCGCTGACAAACGCCAGCATGCGGCGTGCGCGGACCGGATCGGCCACGCCAGCATACACCTCGCTGGCGGCCACCAGCGCATAGCGGCTGCGCGGATCGAGCGTTTGCGCCGTGTCCAGCCAGGCCGCCAGGCGCTCGTAGTCGAGTTCGCGCCAGGGCAGGCTGGTACCGGCCTGGTCGTCGAACGACTGCAGATACAGCAGCATCGCTTTCGACATGGCCAGCGGCTCGCCCAGGCTGGCCAGGCGCGCCACCGCAGCCGATGGCGGCGCCGGCAGCTGCTGCACGCGCGCCACGGCCTCGCGCTGCACCAGTTGCCAGCCAAGCTGGAGCAGCAGGGCCAGCGCCAGGGCCAGCCACAGCGGACGCGGCACGGACGACAGCGGTCGCTGCGCCATCAGAAACTCCGGCGATAGAAATCGCACAGCGCGCAGAGTGCCAGCAGGCAGACGTAAATGCCCGTCTGCGCCGCCACCAGGCCCAGACCGTGCCAGTCGCCGGTGGCGTACAGCAGCCATTCGGTACGCGTGAAGTGGTCGAGCCTGGGCAGCAGCAGGGCCAGCGCATCGACAGCGAACGCCAGCGCTTGCTGGACTGTGCCATGGCCTCCCGTATTGCCATGCGCCATCAGTTGCAGGCTGCCCACGCTGCGCGCCAGCAGATAAAAGCCGCCGCCGGCGGCCAGCGCGGGCAGCGCATGCGGCAGGCTGGCCGCGCACAGCAGGCTGAAGGCGGCCATGATCCATAATTCACCAAGCAGCGAAATGGCCCATAGCGCGCTTTGCGCGGGCGCGGCCCAGACGGCGGTAAGCAGGCCGAACAGTGCGGCCGGCATCACGGCCAGCGCGCCGAATCCGGCCAGTTTTCCCAGCAAATACACGGCGCGTGGCATGGGCAAGGCGAGCAGCAGCTCCTGGCCCTTGTCGGCCGTTTCGCGCGCCAGGCTGGTGACGACAAACGAGGACAGCAGAAACACGGCGGCGATGCGCAGTGTCGCGGCCAGCAGCGCGGCCTGCACGGCATGGCTTTCGGTCAGCGCCAGTTGCCGCAGGAAGCCGGCCAGGGCCAGTGCCGCGCAGCCGGCCAGCACGAACAGCCACGGCAGCTTGCTGCGCAGCGCTTCGAGCAGCGTGTAGCGCGCAATGATCAGGCCAGGGCGCCACATCAGCGCGGCAGCCTTTGCGCCGCCACCATGCGGTTGAACAGGATATTGGGCGACAGCCAGACGACGATATCGTCATAGCTGCCGCCCGCCTGCTGTTCAGCGCCGGCCGCGCGGCTGATAAAGATATTGCTGCTGACCGCATTGCTGCGCTCGTCGACATTATTGCCTTGCGCGCCCAGCTGGCGTTGCCCCTGTTCGCTGATGGCGCCATAGCTGTTCTTGCCGTGCGACATGATCATCGCGGGAATGTCGTTCAAGGCCGTGGCCTGCACCAGCGCGCCGCCGTTGCGCGTGACGATGCTGATGTCGCGCGGCGTGTTCAGGGCAAACAGCTGCTCGCTGTCGCTGAAGGCCGGCGTGACGCTGTAGCGAAACAGATTGTTCCAGCTGTCGCTCTTGCGCAGCCCCAGGGTGGCCCACGGCAGGATGCCGACCCGCTTTTCGCCATTGCAACGCGCGCCGCGCCGGTCTTCCAGGCCATTCACGCTGGAAACGGCGGGGCAGGGCAGGTAGCCATAGCGCAGGGCAAACCCCGTCAAGGCTTCTTTCGCTTCATCGAGCGCCTTTTGCGTGTCCGCCACCTTGCGCTGTTCGAGCTGCACGCTCAAAGGCGTGACCAGGCCGCCTATCATCAGGCCGACAATCACCAGCACGATGGCGACCTCGATCAGGCTGAAGCCGGCCTGGCGCAGTGGCAGGGAAGGCGGCCTCATGGCAGCGTCCGCGCCGCGCGCATGCGCTGGTACATGAGGGGCAGCGTGATCCAGGCCAGCATGTCGTCGAAGCCATTGCCGGTAACAAAGGCGCGGCTGGCGCTGTCGTTGCTCGCTTCATCGACATTGCCGCGCAGCGTGTTGGCAAGCACGGCGCCGCTGGCCGCCGTGCCATAGCCATCCTTGCCTTGTGAAAAGACGACCATCGGCAAGCACTGCGCGCTGATATCGCATTGCTCCTGGCCCGCCACATACTGCAGCGTACCCTGGGCATTGCGCTGCAATACCACGCGATTGGCCACGGCCGAATACGACACGATCGGCAAGCGCGACAGTTCCGGCGTGACGCTGTAGCGCAGCACCTTGCCCCAGGCGTCGCTGCCCTCCACGCCCAGCGCCACCCACGGCAGGAAGCCGCTGCAGTCGGCGTCGCTGGCGCACTCGAGACCGCGCTCGCGTCCGTCGATGGCCGATGCCGCCGGCCGTGGCAGCCGGCCATTGCTGGCGACAAAGCCCAGCAGGGCTTCGCGCGCCTGCGCCAGCGTGGCCAGCGTGCGCTGCTGGCGTCCGGCTTCGGCGCCATTGCGGCCAAAGGCGCTGATCAGCAGCGTTGCGGTACCGATTCCCAGCACGGCCACCAGCAGCAGCAGGGCCGCACCGCGCTGCGCGTGCGCTGGCGCGCGCATCACCGTGCTACCCCGCTGGCGGGCGGCGTTTCCACCACCGTGCCGCTGGCCGGATCATATTGCTGCCCGGGCTTGAGCACCACCACCTGGCCATTCGACAGCGTCAAGGTCAGCTGGCCGCCCGGCGCCAGCCGGTTGTATGGCTCCTGCTGCGGTGTCTGGTTCAGCCATACCGTCGAGCGGCCGCTGCTGCGCTGGACCAGGCCATCGAGTTGTACCGGCGGCGCGGGCGGCGGCGGCGGCGGTGTCGCTGGCGCGGCCGGGACTGCCGCCGCCGGCGGCGGACCGCTGCGCTGCGCATCGAGCTGGGCGCGCTGTTCGGGCGAGGAGAACAGCCGTCCCAGCTGCACCGGCCGGGCCTGGACAGGCGAGGCGGACGCCAGCGCGGCACACAGCAGTAGCGTCGACGTTTTCATGGCTGCCCCGGCGTGCTGGCGGGAACGCCGCCCAGTGTCAGCCACAGCAGGCTGCAGTCGGCGCTCAGGGTCGCGCCGGCTTGGGTGCCGGCCGCGACTGCGCCGCTGGCGCCGCGTTTCAGCACGCAATCCTGCACGGCAAAATAGCCGGACTGGCGCAAGTCGTCAAAAAAGTTCAGCATGTCCATTTCGTGCAGCAAATCCATATGGAGCTGCATTTTACTGCCGCGCAGCTGATACTGGCCCATGCTCAACGGCAGCGGTACGGCCATCGCCTGCTGCGCGCTGATGTCGTAGGTCAGTGGCAGCAGGTGGCGGCGCTGCTGGCTGAGCCGGATGGCGTCGATCCAGGCCAGGCGGTTTTCCTCGCCGATCAGGCCGCGCTGGCGCAGCGCCAGGAAGCGCGGCGCAAACGCGCGGATTTCCAGCTTTTCCGTTTCCACCCGATTAAATTGCGTCGCGGCGGCCATGCGTTCCTTTTGCGCCAGATCGAGCCGCTGCGCCTGGCGCTCGCGGTAGCCGGACGACAGCTGCAGCGCCACCAGGCTGAGCACAACCGTGGCGGCAAAACACAGCACGGCGCGCCGTACCAGGTGCAATTCACCCAGCCACAGTGGCAGGGCGCGCGTGGCGGCGGCTTTCTTTTTCATGCCGGGCGGGGCCGGCTGTTTCATCGATGTACTCATGGCTGCCACACCAGCAGCACGGTAAAGCGGGCCTGGCTGTCCTGCGCCGGCGAGGCGCTCCTGCCGGACAGCGTGGCGCTGGGCCGCAAGTCCAGCGGCGCTTCCTCGATCGCCACCACCAGGCGCGGGTTGCGCGCCAGTTCCTGCGCAAACGCCGTAATCGCCGACAGCGCGCCACGGTAATCGTTGCCCGGCATATCGACATCGGCTTCCAGGCGCAGCGCCTGCGGCGGCGCGGCCGGAATGCCGGCCTCAACGCTGCTGAGCACGGGACCATTGGCCTGTTTGCCTTGGACCTGGCCTGGCGGTGGCGGCTGCGAACCCGCCGCGCGTGGCGGCGGCGGGCCGGCATTCCAGTGCAGCTGGCCCAGCCTGACTTGCGGCGCGCGGTCGAGCGCGGCGCTCAGCATCCCCAGCAGCCGGCCCGGCTCGGGCGCCTGGGTGGCGATCATGTGTTCGACGGTCACGGCAGCTTTCATGTTCGGTGTTTTCGCCGGCGCCGGCGGCAGGGTGGCCATCACCGCGCGATAGCGCTGCTGGTAACTGGCGGTTTCCTGTTGCAGCTGCGCCATGCCGGCGCCGTCTTCCATGCCGCCCAGCAGCATGGCCGCGCACCACAATGTGGCAGAGGCGCCGATCAGTGCGCTGGAACCGTACAGGGCCTTGCGCGCGCGCTGGAAGTGATAGTAGCGGGCCAGCGCGCCGGGCGGGTAATGGCTGGCCGGCGGATGCTTGGCCAGCAGGGTCAGCAAGAGCTGGTCCGCCAGCGCCGGCGTCTGTTTCAGTCCCACGCGTTCGCTGGCCAACTGCATGTCGATAAAGTGATAGGCGACTTCCACGCCGTTATCGCACAGCAATTCGAGCTTGCCGATCTGTGCCTGTGGCGCCAGGATCACGGTATGGAGCACATCGCCGCGCTCCAGCATGCGGGTGCTGGTCAGGAATTGCCGCGTTTTTTCCGTTTCCAGCGCCAGGTTGACCGCCACGCCGTCAAGCGCGATGGCTGGCGTCTGGCGCGAAAAGCGCAGCTGGCCGCCGGCAAAATAGCTTTGCCGCAAGCCGCCCGACTGCTGCGTCACCAGCAGCAGGTGTTCGTGCGTCAGGCCCAGTTGCCTGACCAGCGCAATGCTGAGCAGGCTGGCCGAATATACGCCGGCCACCGGCACATGCAGATGCTCCAGCGCTTCGGTCCATGGTTGCAGCAGGGAAGGGTTGGTCAGTGCAAAGAACAGCACCTGATCATCGTGCCGGCCGTCGGTTTCGCGGCCCAGCAGGGTGCTGCCGCGATATGGCGTGTCGCGGTACAGCTGGGCCTTGCGCCGTTCCAGCAGCGCACGCCCGGCCTTGCCGCGTACATGCGGCAGCAGCTGGCGCTGGAAGTCTTCCTCGATCAGGTCGGCCAGCAGGTAGGCCGGCGCGTCCAGGCGCTGCTCGTTCGGGTCTTCCAGCCAGGCAGCAAAGGCATCGAGGCCGGCCGCGCTGGCATGGAATACCTGCCCGTCACCGAGCACGCCGTGGCGCCAGTCATAGGCGCACAGATGGTCGCTGGTGATATAAAACAATTGTTTGCGGAACACGGCGGCCTCAGGTCTCGATACTCATGTTTTGATGGTACTGATCGTGTCGTAAATCGGCCCCAGCACCGACAGCATGATCCAGCCCAGCAGCAGGCCCAGGATCACCGTCATGGCCGGCTCGATCATGGCCTGCACTTTTTCGATCAGCTCCTTCACTTCGCGATTATAGAAATAACTGACATTGCGCAGGGCCGTGTCGAGCGAACCGGTCGCTTCGCCGACTTTCAGCATGCGGATCACCAGCGGCGGGAAGATGCCCGTATGCTGGAACGCGCTGGTCACGCCATGGCCTTCGGCGATCAGCTGGGCCGCGCGGCGCAGGCCGGCCGCCACCACGCGGTTGCCGGCGATGCCTTCCGATAAACGGATGCATTCGAGGATGGTGATGCCGGACGCATACATGAGCGCGAAAAAAGTGGCAAAGCGGGCCAGGATAATCTTGTGCAGCACCGGGCCGACCAGCCAGGCGCGCAGCTTGAGTCCGTCAAACAGATAGCGCGCCGTCTCGCTGCGCTTGAGCCAGGCGCGCAGGCCGATGTAGCCCGCCACTGGCAGGGCCAGCAGCACGGCCCAGTAGTCGATGAAGATATTCGACACAAAAATCAGCGCGCGCGTATGCAGCGGCAGTTCGCCACCCATGTTGCGGATAAACGCCGTCAGTTGCGGCACCAGGTAGATCATCAGGAAAAACGTGACAGCGGCCACCACGATCGCGACCACGACCGGATACATGATGATCTTGCGCGTCTGCGACGCCAGCTCATCCTGCCACTTCAGGCTTTCGGACAGGTTCTTGAACACCTCGGCGATCCGGCCGCTCTGTTCGCCCGCCAGGATCAGGCTGGTGAACGTGGCGTCAAAAATGTCGCCGTGCAAGGCCAGCGCGCCCGACAGCGGCAAGCCGCCCTCGATGCTTTCGATCAGGTCGGTCACCACTTCGCGCAGGCGCGGATGATCGGTGCTTTCGCGCAAGTCGTTCAGGCCATCGAGGATCGGCACGCCGGCACCCGTCAGTTGCTCCATATGAAAGCAGAAGTTGATCAGGTCGCGCCGCTGGATCACGCGTTTGCCGAACAGCACCAGGTGCTGGCCCGTGATCTTGCAGTCGATCAGATCCAGCTGCATGCGGTGCAGGCGCGCTTCCAGGTCCGGCACATTGGCCGCCTCCATGCTGCCGGGGATCAGTTCGCCGGCGGCGTCCATCGCGCGGTAGACATATTGCGCCATCAGCCCAGCCTGTCCGTCAGGTCGACCACGCGCGCCACTTCCTCCAGCGTGGTCACGCCTTCGCGCACGCGGCGCAGGCCATCGTCGACCAGCGCATGAAAGCCGCCGGCGCGCGCCGCGCTTTTCAGTTCACGGCCGCTGGCGCGGCGCGCCGTCATCTCGTCGAGTTCAGGCGTCATCTTCAGCAATTCCATGATCGCCAGGCGGCCCTTGTAGCCCTGGTGCGCGCAGCGTTCGCAGCCGACCGCGTGGCAGACGCTGGCTGGCGGATCTTCCGGCTGCAGGCCCAGCAGGCGCCGCTCGACCTCGTCGGCCACGGCCGTTTCCTTGCAATGCGGACACAGTTTGCGCACCAGCCGCTGGGCGATAATGCCGATGATATTGCCGGCCATAATATCGGGCAGGATGCCGATATCGAGCAGGCGCGACAGCGAGCCGATGGCCGAGTTGGTGTGCAGCGTGGAATATACCTGGTGGCCCGTCATGGCGGCGGCAAACGCCATCTCGGCCGTTTCGCGGTCGCGGATCTCGCCCACCAGAATGACATCCGGGTCCTGCCGCATCATCGAGCGAATGCCGTCGGCAAAGCCGAGTTTCACCGATTCGTTGACCGAGGTCTGCCGTATCATGTTCATCGGATACTCGACCGGGTCTTCCAGCGTCATGATATTGACGCTTTCCGTATTGATATGGTTGATGATGGAATACAGGGTGGTGGTCTTGCCGCTGCCGGTCGGACCCGTTACCAGGATCACGCCATCGGGGCGGGCGATCATCAGTTTCAATAAATTGAGTTCGCGCTCGGCCAGGCCCAGTGAGTCGAGCGGCACGATGCCTTTCTGCCGGTCCAGCACGCGCAGCACGAAGTTTTCGCCATGCGTGGTGGGCTGGGCCGAGGCGCGGAAATCGATCTGCCGGCCTGAAAAGCGGATCGTGATGCGGCCGTCCTGCGGCGCGCGCGCCTCGGCGATATTCATGTTCGAGATCACCTTCAGGCGCACGGCCATGGCCGGCCAGTACGATTTGTGCAGGCTGCGGATCTGGCGCAGGATGCCGTCGATGCGGTAGCGGATGCGCAAAAACGATTGTTCCGGCTCGAAGTGGATGTCCGAGGCGCCGTTCTGCACCGCGTCGGCCAGCAGCGCGTCGATCAGGCGCACCATCGGCTGGCTGTATTCGTCTGACGGCGAGGCCATGCTCTGGTAATTGACTTCGCCCGTTTCGATCTCGTGCAGGATGCCGTCGATCGACAGCTCGAAACCATAATACTGGTCGATGGCGCGCGAAATGTCCGATTCGTTGACCAGCACGGTGGAGATCGTGATGCCCTTGACCAGCATGGCGCTGATCTGGTCGAGCGCGACGATATTGCTGGTGTCGGCCATCGCCAGGATCAGGTTGTCGGTCTGGCGCTCATACACGATGGGAAACACGCGGTAGCGCTTGGCCACTTCCTTGGGGATCAGCTTCAGGGCGATCGCATCGACCACCAGGCTCGACAGGTCCGCGCTTTCCTGTTTCAGGTTTTCGCTCAGCGCCATGCGCACGGTTGCTTCCGTGACAAAACCGAGCGAGATCAAGAGCTTGCCCAGCGGCTCGTTGTTGCGCTTCTGCTCGATCAGCGCGATGCGCAGCTGGTCCTCGCTGATCACGCCTTTCTTGATCAGCAGTTTGCCCAATGGAAGTTTGGTTTGTTCTGGCATGACGCTTATTCTTTAATAATGACCATGCCGGGCGTGGCGGAGGCGCCGGAGGTTGGCGGTCCACCCAGTTCGGCCAGCCGCTGCTGCGCGCCGGCACGGTCGAACGCGGACGGCGTCGTTTGCGCCAGCACCAGTGCGCGCTGGTAATAGGTGGCGGCCAGTTTCGGCTGGTTCAGCCGGTCCAGTCCCACGGCGAGATTGAACGCATAGTCGGCATTGCCGGGTACGGCGCTGTAGGCGCGGAAAAATTGCTGCTGTGCTTCGGACCAGCGCCGCTGCTGCGCATAGACATTGCCGAGCGCAAACAGCACCGGGCCACTGTCGGGCGTGCGCGCCAGGATCGCCTTCAGGCGCGATTCGCTTTGTACCTGGTCGCCCTGGCGCAATCCCACCAGGCCGGCCAGCGCCACGCCGTCGTCGGGATTGATTTCCAGCAGGCGCAGATACAGCGAGGCGGCCTGCGCGCCGTTGTTGTCGCGCTGCGCCACCGAGGCCAGGCCAAGCAGCGCGTCGCGGTTGACCGGATCCTGCTGCAGCACGGTCTCGTATTGTTGACGGGCAGCACCCAGCTGGCCGCCGGCCAGCGCCTGGTAGCCTTGCTGCACGCCGGGATTGATCTGCGGCGCCGTATCGCTGCGCACCACTTGGATCTGGCTGTTGTCGGGGGCCGTCACCGGCGGCAGCGCGGCAGGGGCGGGTGGCGGCATCTGCGACAGCTGCGCCGCCACGGCGGCCTGCACTGCCGCCTGGATCATCGCCTGCTGTTCGGCCGCGCTGGCGCCCTGGTGCTCGCTGCGTGCTTCCGGCATGGCGTCGGCAAACTGGTCCGGCGCTGGTTGCACATTGCCTGCCGGCGGCGCAATCACGATCGGGCCGGCATTGCCCACCGTGCCGGGGGCATCGGTCAGCGGCATCGGCACGCCGGGCAGATTGGCGCCCGCGCCGGGACTGCTGCTGGCGCGCCAGTACCACCAGGCCATCGCGCACACCAATAGCAGCAGGATGCCCAGCAGCACCGCCAGGCGCACGGTGGCCGGGTCCACGCTGACCGGGCCGCGTGGCGGCGTGCGGCTGCGGCTGGCGCTGGCCGCCGCAGGACGGGTCTTGGCCTGCGGTGGGGCTTCGCGTGGCGCGTCGCGCGGGGGAGCTTTCGGCGTCTCGCGCGGCGATTCTGCCCTGGGCGGCACGGCCGCGGCCGGTGCTTCGGGCGGCGCCGATGGCGCAGACGGCGCAACTGGTGCGGCTTGTGCGCCACTCAGCGGTTCCAGGCTCAAACCGGACGTGAATTCCGGTACTGGCGGCAGCGGCGCGGGCGGCGCCAGGGGCGCATCGGCCGGCGCCAGTTCCAGCACCTGGTCATAGGCCTCGGACGGCTTTTCCAGCTCGTCTTCGTGCAGGCTGTTCTGTTTGGCGCGTTCGGCTTTCTTGAGCGCCTGCATCAGCAAGCTCATGGCGTGTCTCCCTGAAGGCGCGCTTGTGGCAAGACCGGCGCAAGCGGCGCACCTTCCGAATACGGCTGGCTGTTCAACGGGGCCTGGCCGGGCAGCAGGTAGCGATAGTTGCGGAAGTCGCCCTCGATACTCGCTTCCTTGACCACGACGGGACGCATAAAGATCACCAGCTCCGTCTTGGTACTCGCTTCATTGCGGTAGGTGAACAAGCTGCCGACCACGGGCAGGCTGGACAGCCCCGGCACGCCGTCCTTGACGTTGTCGACAGAATCCTGCATCAGACCGCCCATTACCGCGATCTGGCCGCTGTCGACCTTCATGATCGATTCGAGTTCGCGTGCCTGGATCACCGGCACGCGGCTTTGTACATTGGCCGTGGCCAGCGCCGGATTCGGGTCCTGCACATAGCCGACGATGCGCGTGATGGTGGGACGCACATTGAGCGTAACTTCGTCACTGTCGGAAATTTGCGGCGTCACGCTCATCACGAAGCCGACCGGCACCGTTTCCAGTTTCGATTCATAGGTGGCCGGCGTGGTGATCGTGCCGGTCGAGCTGACCACGGCCGGCGTGACCTTGATGGTGAAAAAGACGTTGTTGTCGACCACTTTCAGCATCGCCGTCTGGTTGTTCAGCACGCTGATCTTGGGGCTGGACAGCACCTTGACCTTGCCGAACGATTCGAGCAGCTGGATGGTGGTGGCAAAGCTGTCCTTCAGATAATTGAGGACAAAGATGCCGGGCGTGGCGCCAGGCGTGACGGCGCTCGGCAGGGCCTGCGTGCCGACCTGGCCCTGCCGCAGGCTCAGGCTGCCCGTCAGGCGCGACCAGTTGATGCCCTGCTGGTAGTCGCGGTTCAGGCGCACTTCCATGATGGTGGCCTCGATCAGCACTTGCCGCTTGGCGCTGTGCATCACCAGGTCGAGAAACTCGCGGATCTTTTCATGCTGGCGCCCGGTGGCGCGCACGGCAATCAGGCCGCCCTCGGTATTGACCACCACCGAGGAAGGCGCGCCCTTGTTGGCCATCTTCAGCAGCGGCAGGCCATTGGCGTCGACCGGTGCGGCATTGCTGTTGCCGCCGGCAAGCTGTTGCTGGCCTTGCGCGGCCTGCGACCCTTGCTGGCTTGGCGTGGCGTACTGGCCGCCGGCCTGGGCCGTGCCCTGGCCGGCATTCTGGCCCGCATACGGCAGCGCGCCGCCCTGACTGCCGGCTTGTCCCTGGTTCTGCTGCTGGCCCTGGTTCTGGGCCTGGTTTTGTCCCTGCATGCTGGTCAGTTGCTGGTTCAGCTGCGCCAGCGGATCGGCCAGCGGATCGTTGAGCGTGGTATCGCGCAGCAGGTCGCGGATGTTCTTTTCCAGGCTATACCAGAAATTATTCTCGGAACGGTTGACCACCAGCGTGGTCGAATTGTTGTTGCCATTGCCGCCGCTCTGATTGCCGCTCGATGAGGCGCCGCTGCTGCCGGTGCCGCCGCCGGCGGTCGAAATCTGCGTGGCGATATTGACGCTGCTGTTGGTGCTGCGCGCCATGTTGACATAGTCGATCTTGTAGTTGCGCCAGACCGGTTCATCGGGCAGCACCAGCAGGTTCTTGCCGTCGATTTCGTAGCGCATGTCGACCTGGCGCGCAATGCGCGTCAGCAACTGGGGCAGGGTCTGGTTCAGGGCGTTGAGCGTGACGCTGCCGTCAATGCCCGGATGGATGTCGATATTCATGCCCGCATCGCGCGCCAGCGCGAACAGCAGCGACTGCACCGGTACCTTGTGCACGGTAACGCTGTAGGTTTCCATTTTCGGCGCGGCCGTCGGCGCCGACAGCGCGGCGCTTTGCTGCACCGTCTCGGGAATGGCGCCAGCCGGACGCGGCGCTTCATTGATGTGCGACGGTGACAGCGGCAGCTGCTGCGCACAACCGGCCAGCAGCGAGCAGCAGGCAGCGGTGACGCAGCAGGCCAGCACAGGGAAAGGGTGTTTATTCATGAAAAGATCGCCCTCGAAGTCATGTTGTGCTTTTGCAATTTTACTTGGCATGATCGCTTAAAATCAATCGTGCCGGAAGGGCAGAGTGGTAATAAGGAAAAATAAACTGACTTGTTGCCACGTCATCATCCTGCCCGCATCGCGCCATTAAATTTCCATGTGGATATATAACATTCTGAAAGGTATGTTTTTGACGGTTCATCGCCAAGCCAGCATGCCTGCCAGCGATACCGCAGCGAGCAGCAACAGCGCCGCGACCAGCCTGCCTTCGTACCAGCGCGGCACACGGAACGGCGAGTCGGCGATCGCCTGGCGCATATGGCGCGCGCTGATGCCTTGCGCATCGTCCGCATAGGCGGCCAGCAGCGCCTTGTCGGCCAGGATGTTGACGCGGCGCACGGTGCCCTGCGCGGCATGCGCCAGGCGGCGCAGCGCGCCCCGTTCGAACGGCAGCGGCGCCACGCGTCCGGCGGCGGCCAGCCGGCATGCCAGGTAGTCGGCCAGCAGCGCCAGCGGCAGGTGCGGCACGCTAAAACTGTGGGTGATGCGCTCCTTCAGCTGGCGCAGCTGCGGCAGGTCGAGCGTGCGGTCCAGTTCGGGCTGGCCGAACAGCACGATCTGCAGCAGCTTGTGGCTGGCCGTTTCCAGGTTGGTCAGGAGGCGTACTGCTTCGAGCGTGTCGACCGGCATCGCCTGCGCTTCCTCGGCCAGCAGCACCACCTGCCGTCCGGCCGCGTGGCGCGCGATCAGTTCGCCATGCAATGCGCGCAGCACCGCGTCGGTGCGGCAGTTGTCCAGTTCCAGCCCCAGTTCGCTGCCGATGGCGCGCAGCACATCGTCGGGCTCCAGCCGCGGGTTGAGCAGGTACAGCACGTCGACATGGGACGGCAAGCGCTCGGCCAGCATGCGGCACAACATGGTCTTGCCGCTGCCCACTTCACCGGACAATTTGATGATGCCTTCGCCGTGCGTGACCGCGTACAGCAGCGCGTCGAGCAGGTCGCCGCGTGCGTTGCCGGCATAAAAAAACTGCGGGTCGGGCGTAATGCCGAACGGCGCCGTGCGCAGGCCGAAGTGCCGCAGGTACATGCCGTGCGGCGATGCCGGATGGTTCATGCTGCGATGCAGTTCAAAAACGCCTGCTCCAGGCTGGCCTGCGGGCCGCCACCGTGGCGCTGGCGGCATTCTTCCGGCGTGCCGACAAACACCATTTTCCCGGCATGCAGGATCGCCATGCGGTCGCACAGCTCATCGATATCGGCCAGCGCATGCGAAGTGAGGAAGGCGCCGCGGCCCTGCGCGCGCAACTGGCGCAACGCCAGCTTGAACAGCGCGCGCGCCTTTGGGTCCAGCCCGCTCATCGGTTCATCGAGCACCAGTTGCCGCTTGCCCGACAGCAGGCAGGCAGCCAGTCCCAGTTTCTGCATCATGCCCTTGGAGTAGCTGCGCGCCTGGCGCTGCAGGGCTTGCGGCGCCAGCTCCAGCGCATCGAGGATGGCGCGCACCGCATCGCCGTTCCAGCGCACCTGTTGCAAGCCTAATACATAGCGCAGGAAATCCTGGCCGCTCAGGTAGTAGGGCGCCTGGAAGCGCTCGGGCAGGAACGACAGCGGCGCGCGCGCCGCGCTGCGTGCGTGTGCCTGGCCGAAGATGGCGATCTCGCCCGCATCGGGCGTGCAGAAATCGAACAGGCAGTGCAGCAGCGTGGTCTTGCCGGCGCCGTTGATGCCGGCCAGTCCGAACAGCTCGCCGGGCCGTATCGCCAGGTCGATGCCGCGCAGCACGGCGGCACCGTCCAGTTGTTTGTGCACGTTGTGATAGCGGATGGCGCAGTCGCTCATGAAGGCAGGCAGGTCGGCAAGAATGGGGGATCGAACGACATTATTGCCATGCGCGGGCACGCGCGGCAAGTGTTTACTTGTCGTGTGCAGGTTTGCGCGCATATCAGGAGGCTCAATATATTTTCTTTAAGAAACAAGAGGTTCTGGAATAAAATGCAGATGCACGCCGTCAGGCGCGTGATCTGTCGAACCTGTTGAGGAGCAAGCATGGCAAGGCCAGAGAAAGTCCGGCTCGGTGAAATTTTGGTCAAGCAGAGTCTGCTGACGGAAGAACAGTTGGGCCTGGCCCTGGGAGAGCAGAAGCGTTCCGGCCGCAAGCTGGGCCGCGTATTCGTCGAGCACGGCTATGTCACGGAAGAGCAGATCTCGGGTGCGCTGGCGCGCCAGCTGGACATTCCCTACATCAACCTGAAGTTTTTCAATATCAATGCGGAGCTGGTGCGCCTGCTGCCGGAAACCCAGGCGCGCCGTTTCCGCGCGCTGGTGCTGGAAGACCGCCGCGAAGGCTTGCTGGTCGGCATGTCCGACCCGACCGACCTGTTCGCCTACGACGAGATCGCGCGCCTGGTCAAGCGCCATATCGAACTGGCGGTGGTCAACGAAACCGAGGTGCTGGCCGCCATCGACCGCATCTACCGCCGCACCGAAGACATTTCCACGCTGACGCGCGAACTCGAGCAGGACCTGGGCGACGTCTCGGTCGACTTCGGCGCGCTGGCCGCCAATCCGGGGCTGGAAGAAGCGCCGATCGTCAAGCTGCTGCAATCGGTGTTCGATGATGCGACGCAAGTGCGCGCCTCGGACATCCATATCGAACCGCAGGAAGGCCGGCTGCAGATCCGCTTCCGCATCGACGGCGTGCTGCACCTGCAGACCGAAGCCGACATCAAGATTGCGCCATCGCTGGCGCTGCGCCTGAAACTGATGTCGGACCTCGACATTTCCGAAAAGCGGTTGCCGCAGGACGGCCGCTTCGCCATCCGCGTGAAAAACCAGCGCATCGACGTGCGTATCTCGACCATGCCGACCCAGTATGGCGAATCGGTCGTGATGCGTCTGTTGAACCAGGGCGGCACCTCGCTGCGGCTGGACGCGATCGGCATGCCGCCGGCGCTGGTGAAGAAATTCCGCGCCATCGTGCAGCGCCCGAACGGCCTGGTGCTGGTGACGGGCCCGACCGGCAGCGGCAAGACCACCACGCTGTATTGCGCGCTGGCCGAACTCAATTCGGTGGAAAAAAAGCTGATCACGGTGGAAGACCCGGTCGAATACCGGCTGGCCGGCATCAACCAGGTGCAGGTCAACGACAAGATCGAACTGAACTTCGCCCGCGTGCTGCGCTCGGCCCTGCGCCAGGATCCCGATATCGTGCTGGTGGGCGAGATGCGCGACCAGGAAACGGCGCAGATCGGCCTGCGCGCCGCGATGACGGGTCACCTGGTGTTATCGACGCTGCACACCAACGATGCCGCCAGCACCCCACTGCGGCTGATGGACATGGGCGTGCCGCGCTACATGGTGGGCAGTTCGCTGCAGGCCGTGCTGGCGCAGCGCCTGGTGCGCGTGATCTGCGAAAGCTGCACCACGCCGTATGTGCCGACGCCCATCGAAGCCGAATGGCTGCGCATGGAACTGGGCGAGCTGGTCGACCGCACCCAGTATCATCACGGCAAGGGCTGCTCGCACTGCAACGGCATGGGTTACCGCGGCCGCACCGGCGTCTATGAGCTGCTGGAAATGACGCGCGCCGTGGTCGATGCGGCCAACCATGCCGACCCGTCGCACTTCCTGAAGGCGGCCAACACCGAGATGGCCGGCGAAACCCTGCGCCGCCACGCGGTGCAGCTGGTCGTGCAGGGCCGCACGACGATTTCCGAAGCGATGCGCATCAGCAACCAAAACGAGGAGTGACGTGCCGTTCTTTGCGTACAAAGCCCGCAGCGCCAGCGGCGAACTGCTGCAAGGCGTGCTGGAAGGCGCCGACAGCGGCGCCGTGGCCAACCAGCTGTTCGCCACCGGCGCCACGCCGGTCGATATCGTGGAAACGAAGAAGGCGGTGACCTCGACCAACGATATCGGCCTGTGGCAGCGCCTGACGGAAAAGAAAGTCACGTCGATGGACGTGCAGCTGTTCAGTCGCCAGATGTATACGCTGCTGAAAGCGGGCGTGCCCATCATGCGCGGCCTGGCCGGCCTGCAGGAGTCGGCCATCAGTCCCGCTTTCGGCCGCGTCATCAAGGATGTGCGCGAATCGCTCGACGCCGGCCGCGAACTGTCGGCGGCGATGGCGCGCCATCCCAAGGTGTTTACCTCATTCTATTTGTCGATGGTGCGGGTGGGCGAGATGACTGGCCGCCTCGACGAAGTGTTCCTGCGCCTGTTCGACCACCTGGAATTCGACCGCGACATGCGCGCGCGGGTCAAGACGGCCACGCGCTATCCGACCTTCGTGGTTGCCGCCATGATCATTGCCATCGTGATCGTCAATATTTTCGTGATACCACAGTTTGAAAAGGTATTTGCCAGCTTCAAGGCCGAATTGCCGTTGATGACCCGCATCCTGATCGGCACGTCGGCGTTTACCGTCAACTATTGGCCCGCGCTGCTGGCGGTGACTATCGCCGGCGTAGCCGGATTCAAGGCCTGGTTGCGCACGGTGGGCGGGCGCTACGCGTGGGACCGCATGAAGTTGCGTTTTCCCGTCGCCGGCAAGATACTGTTGAAAGGCACCATGGCGCGTTTCGCACGCAGCTTTGCCCTGTCGAGCAGCAGTGGCGTGCCGATCGTGCAGGCGCTGACGGTGGTGTCGCAGACGGTCGACAACGCCTATCTGTGCGGGCAAGTCGAGCGCATGCGCGACGGCGTGGAGCGGGGCGAGAGCATCCTGCGCACCTCGGTTGCCGCCGGCGTGTTCACCCCGGTGGTGCTGCAGATGATCGCCATTGGAGAAGAGTCGGGCTCGCTCGACGATTTGATGGACGAGATTGCCGCCATGTACGAGCGTGAAGTCGATTACGAACTCAAGACCTTGTCCTCGCAGATCGAGCCGATCCTGATCGCCTTTTTGGGCGCCATGGTGCTGGTGCTGGCGCTGGGCATCTTCCTGCCGATCTGGGACCTGGGCCGGGTGGCCATGAACAGATGAGTGCGCCCCGCACGATGGATCGGCACGGCAGGCGGCTGCGTGCCGGCAGGGGCTTTACCCTGTTCGAGCTGGCGGTGACCGTGGCGGTGATCGGCATACTTGTCACCGTGCTGCTCAGTCGCATGGGCTACTACCGCGCCGAGGCCGAGCGGCTGGCCTTCGAGCAAACCGTCACGGCCCTGCGCGCCGAAGTGCGCTTGCGCACGTTTGCGCTGGCGATCGCGGGCAAGTCCGGAGAAGTTGGCGGCTTGGCCGGAAAGAATCCGATGAACTGGCTGGCGCAAAAGCCGCCCAATTATCTGGGTGAATTTTATTCCCCTGACACAAAAAAACTTGCTTCTGGCAATTGGTTTTTTGACAGGAGTGATGGATTATTGGTATATTTGTTAAATCAAAGCAATACTTTTGACTCCGAGGGTTCCGAGTTGCTCAAATTCAAGGTAAGCTTGTCGCAGGGCTCGAAAAAAACAGCGGCCGGTGCTGCAGAGACGCTGGAGTTAATGCCGGTTCAAGTTCGCAAGGAAATTGCCGTTAGGTAGGTGAGCAAGTTGATGCAAGCAGTTTTTCTGTTTGTGGGTGAAACATTTACATGATTTTGGAGATCCGCATGAATAAGTCGATTCGCAGTTTCAAACAAGGCGCCCAAGCGGGTTTCACACTGATCGAGCTGGTGGTCGTGATTGTCATCCTGGGCATCCTGGCTGCCACGGCAATTCCGAAGTTTTCCGACATGGCGGTTGATGCACGTATTGCAAAAATGAATGGTGCAAGAGCCTCGATACAGGCCGCGTCCAGCATGGCCCATGCGCAATGGCTGGTCGCCGGCAATTCGCCAACCTCGATCACCATGGAAGGTGTCACCGTCAGCATGGCGTCCGGTTACCCTGATGCGGCTGGCATCGTTGCCGCTGCCGGCGGCCTGGCCGATTATGTCGTTTCCGGCACCGCGCCTGTCAGCGTTGCTCCTGATTCGAACCATGCCGCTTGTGCGGTCACCTATGCGCCGGCAACCACGGCCGCAACGGGGGGTGTAGTCACGCCACCGACGATTTCGGCGACGGGACTGGCCACCAGAACCAACTGCTAATATTCCGCACGGCACGCCAGGGTGTATGCTCTGGCGTGCCTTTGCAGCAAACATTTACTGGCCGCATGGAAACATGCCATCAGCCCAACGCCGTGATTCATCCGTGTTGGGCTTTTTTATTGTCGCCAGCGGCGAGGCTATTTCGGACGCATGAACAACAGGTATGCATGACGATGGCGTATAAAGCAGCCACGAACAACCTTCAGCCGGCATCGCGCCGGCCTCTGTCGCATGGTTTCACCATGGTCGAACTGGTGGCCGTGATCGTGGTGGTGGGCATCCTGGGCGCCTTTGCCGCGCCGCGCTTCCTGCAAAACGAAGTGTTTGATGCGCGTGCCTTTGCCGACCAGAACCTGAACATGCTGCGCTACGCACAAAAACTGGCGATCGCGCAGAACCGTCCGGTTTTCGCGGTACTCAACAGCAACCGCATTGCCCTGTGCTTCAACCCCACGTGCGGCACTGCCGACCGGGTGCTGGCGCCGGCCGGCGCCAATTCGGGCAACGCCGCGACAGTTGCGCAATGCGGCACGGATCGCAGATGGTTTTGCGAGGGCAGGCCCAGTAACGTCAGCTATGGCGTAGCTGCAACAGGCACTGTGCTGTTCTTCAATGCGTTGGGCCGGCCATTCCTGAACGGCGATGTCGATCCGGCATCGACTTTTGCGCGTCTCGGCATCCCGATCGGAGGCGGCGGCCCCACGCGGACGGTGATCGTCGAAGCGGAGACTGGCTATGTCCATCTTTAGAAAGCAGGCATGCGGTTTCACGCTGATTGAAGTGGTGATATTCCTCGTCGTGATCAGCGTTGCCGTGGTCGGCATCGTGCAGGTCATCGGCAACAGCACCAGCAAGAGCGCCGATCCGCAATTGCGCAAGCAGGCGCTGGTGCTGGCCGAATCGATGCTAGAAGAAGTGCAGCTGGCGCGCTTTACCTATTGCGATCCGGTGCTGGACCCGGCCGCCGAGACGGCCACCAATGCCTTGCCGTTCGATGCGAACGGCAACCCCGGCGGCTGCACTACGCCGCAAAATGTCGGCGCGGCGCCGTCTAATAATGTGCGCCCTTATTACAATGTAACCGACTATGTGCGCGCCTTCAATGCGCCGTTGGCCTACACGCAGGATGCCGCGGGCAATAACTTTCCAGCGGGATATAACGTGACCGTCGCGTTGGCGCCGGAAGCCGCGCTGGGGCCGGCTGGTACGCCGGTCGCGGCGGCTGGCGGGCCGGTCAATGCCACGCCTGCCAGCATGGAGGCACTGCGCATCACCGTCGTCGTCACTTACGCCGGCGGCCAGGCCATCACGCTGGTCGGCTACCGCGCGCGCTACGCACCCAATCTGATATGACGACACGCTTCCTGCGCCGCCAGCGCGGCTTTACCTTGGTCGAGATGGTGGTAGTGATCGTGATCATCGGCATCGTCTCGGGCATGGCGGCCGTTTTTATCGGCTTGCCGGTACGCAGCTACCTGGACACGGCCGCGCGCGCGGAGCTGGCCGATATCGCCGACACGGCCACGCGTCGCATCGCGCGCGACGTGCGCCTGGCCTTGCCCAACAGCGTGCGTGTCGGCGGCAACGGCGCCTACCTGGAGCTGCTGCTGACCAAGACCGGCGGGCGCTACCTGTCCATCGATGACAACGTGCCCGGCAATGTGCTGGCCTTCGATACCGATCCCGCGTCCTCCAACCCTAACGTATTTACCGTGGTTGGCGCCATGCCCGCCGGGGTGCAGGCCATCGTGCCTGGCGACTTTATCGTCGTCAGTAATCTGGGCGGCTCGCCGCCCGTCGATGCCTACAACTGCGCCGCAAAATGCAACCGCGGCACGGTGGCGGCTGTCAGTGGCAATGACATCACGCTGGCCGCCAATCCCTTTCTGGTGGCCGATCCCGTGCTGCGTGCGATGCCGTCGCAGGGCAGCCGCTTCCAGGTAGTGACCACGGCCGTCACCTATTTTTGTGCGCCCAATGCCAATGGCAGCGGCACCCTGCAGCGTTTCTCCGGCTATGCGATCCAACCCGGCCAGCCGGTCGTGGCCGGCGCCGCGCCGCTGGCCAACGCGCCGGTAAGCGCGATGCTGGCCGGCCAGGTTGCCGCTTGCTCGTTTGGGTTCAGCAACCTGGCAAACGTGCAACGCGGGCTGGTGGCGATCAACCTGATGCTCGGCGCGCCCAACAGCAGCAGCGGCCAGATTTCGCTGGTGCAGCAAGCCCAGGTGAACAATAACCCATGACCGATACCAGCCACATTCACCGCCAGCGCATCTGCCGCCCGCCGCGCGGCTTCGGCATCGTCACGGCGGTTTTCCTGCTGGTGGTGCTGGCAGGTCTGGGCGCGGCCATTGTCAATCTGTCCAGTGCGCAGCACACGGCTTCCACCCTCGATATCCAGGGCGCGCGCGCCTACCAGGCGGCGCGCGCCGGTATCGAGTGGGGCCTGTATCGCCAGTTGCGCTTGAATAATTGCCAGCCGAGCAGCAGTTTCGTCGTGGCGCCGGCCGGTTTTACCGTCACCGTGCGCTGCACGCTGACCACCGGCCCCGGCACCCTGCAGCGCTATCAGCTGGTGGCCACGGCCTGCAACCAGCCGGTGGGCGGCGCCTGTTCCGCCGCCAGCGCCAGCAACGACACGGACTATGTGCAGCGCATGCTGCAGGCCGAATTCTGACAAATCAACAGTATTATCGGAAGGGAAGACATGCGACAAGAGGTGTCAATCTGGCGGCGTGGCGCCGCGCTGCTGTGCTTGCTGGCGCTGTCCTGCCTGGCGCCGGCCCGGGCGGTTACCTACGCCAATACCAGCCAGGCCTTCAACTGGATTGACGCCAGCACCCACAACAAGCTCGGCTATAACACCACGCCCTACAAGTTCACCGGCGGCGGCAGCACCGGCTGCGGCACCACGCCACCGGTGCTGGACGACACCATCAGCGACCAGATCCCGATCGGCTTCAGCTTCATGTATTCCGGCGTGGCCTTCAGTTCCGTGCGGGTGATGAGCAACGGCCGCGTGCACTTCAATAACAACACCACCTGTGGCTACGGCAGCCCGGTGCAGCAGCTGCCGTATCCGAACAGCACGCTCAATTACACGATGCGCATCTACGGCAACGATCTCGATCCCACCTCCAAGATCGAATCGTCCGGCTACAACACGGCCTGCGCCAGCCGCGCGTCGTGCTACGTCAGCTATGCCACCATCGGCACCGCGCCGTACCGCAGTTTTGTCGTCACCTGGAACAATGTGCCCGAATGGACCACCGGTTCGAACCCGGTCGGCTCGTACAGCCTGCAACTGATCCTGCAGGAAAATGGCGAGTTCGTGTACCAGTATGGCGACGATGTGCCGGGACCGTCGGCCAAGCTGGGGCAGGTGGGCTGGCAGGCCGACAGCACCGACTATGACACGCCGCAGGTGGGGTTTCCGTCCAATAATACGGCCATCAAGTTTTTCATCCCGCGCCCGGTGGTCGAATACCGCATGGAGCAGCCGAGCTGGAACAATACGGAAGGGCAGGTGCTCGATACCAGCGGCAATGGCGCCGACGGCACGGTGCTGGGCGGCGTGCAGACGATCGGCGCGGGCCGCGTCTGCCGCGCCGCCAGCGTGCCCTTGAACACCAGCGCGGCCACCGTGGCGGCGATCGACACGGGACTGTCCGTGCCCGGCGTGATGGGCAATGCCGGCACCATGACATTCTGGTACAAGTCCAATACGGCCTGGTCCGGCAGCGGCGCGCGCGATGCGCAGCTGCTCGACGCGACGCAGAGTCCGAATGCCTATTTTTTCCTGGTCCGGCGCAGCAACGGCGCGCTGCGCTTTGTCATTACCGACAGCGCGGGCAACGTACGGATCGCGGAAACGGCGGCCAATACGGTGGCCGCGGGCACCTGGAAGCATATTGCGGTGAGCTGGAGCTTCAACGCGCTGGTGGCCACCAATAGCGACCATCTGCGCATCTATATCGATGGCGTGCAGAAGGCCGAGACGGCATTTACCACCAGCGCGGTGCTGTCGCAGCAGATCGGCACCGTGTTCCTCGGTGACAACCGCGGCGTGGCGGTCGGCCAGAGCGGCACCGGCAATTCGACCGACGGCGCGCTCGACGAGTTTCGCGCCTATAACACCGAAGGCATCGCGCTGATCGTGCGCGACATGAACCTGAGCCAGGCCGGCTGCCTGAGCCACTATGCCGTGTCGCACTCGGGCAGCGGCCTGACCTGCCAGCAAAGCACCATCACGATCACGGCGCACGACCTGAACCACGGCAATATCGTGATGCCCAATAACACCACGCAGATCCAGCTGGGCACCTCGAACGGCATTGGCGACTGGTCGCTGGTGGCCGGCTACGGGCAGCTCGACAATGGCACGGCGAACGATGGCGTGGCGACCTATCTGTTCAATGGCGAATACCAGGCCGTGTTTGCGCTCAGTAGCGGCACCGCCGCCAATATCACCGTCAACGTCACCGATGGCCAGTTTACCGAAGCGAGTACCGAAGATCCGGTGCTGGCCATCAAGGCCTGCGTGGCGGCGCGCTTCAATGCCTGCGAGGTGACCGCACCGCGCTGTGTGCCGAGCAGCTCGTCGCTGAACTATGCGCGCCTCAATACCAAGCTGGCCGATACCACGTTCAGGCTGGACCTGGTCAAGCTGAAGACCGACGCCACGCTGGAAAACACCTTTAACGGCGCAGCCACGGTCGACCTGCTGGCCAATACGACGACCGGCGTCGCGCTGGGCACCAACAATTGCCCGACCAGCCAGACAGCCGTGATTCCGCTGGGACTGATTCCCTTTACGGCGGGGTATTCGACGCTGAACCTGACGGTGCTGGCCAATGCCATCAGTGCCGTGTCGCCCAAGTACAGCGCCTACCGCGACGTGCGCGTACGCGTCTCTTGTACCGCGCTGGTGTGCGGCGCGGCCACGGTGGGCTGCTCGACCGACAACTTTGCCATCCGGCCGCAGCAGTTCAACGTCAGCTCGAACATGACCAACGCCGCGCAGACCGGCTCGCCCAGGCTGTCCGCAGGCACAGGCTTTACCCTGAATGCGACCGCGGTGGCCGGGTACAACGGCACGCCGCTGGTCGACAACACGCTGAACGGCCAGAAGATCGTTACGCACGTCAATGCACTTGATTACACCGACCGCCTGGTGGCCGGCAACAGCGCGCCGTTTCCGCTCAGCCAGGCCAATATCGGCACCGGCCTGGCCAGCAATGCCAGCGTGACCTATAACGACGTGGGCAATTTCGCCATCCTCGCTGATGGCGTGGTCGACAATTCGTGGACTACGGTCGACCAGCCGAATGACTGCGTGGCCGGCAGCGGGAGCAATAGCGTCACCGGCAATAAAGTCGGCTGCAATATCGGCAACCGCACGCAGAGCGCCTCGTTCGGGCGCTTCTATCCGCACCATTACGTGCTGTACGGCTCGCTGGTGGCGGCATGCCGCACGGCCGCGGCTAGCGGGCCGCCGGCGGTGGCGGCCAGCGAATTTACCTACATGGGCCAGCGCGAACTGGGTATCGGCGTGGGCGCGGCCGCGCAAAGCCTGGGCAACCTGCCGCTGCCGCGCTATACGGCGGGCTACGCCACGCTGGCCACCACCAGCATGGCCGGACGCGATGGCAGCACGGCGGTCGAATTGTCAGGTCGCCTGACGCCGGCCCTGCCGGCCCTGAGCTGGGACGAGGGCAGTGCCGGGCGTTTTTACCAGACCGACGGCGCCGCCTATGGCGTGGGCGCCACGACGATCAACGTGACCGGCAGCGGCGGCATCGCAGCCGGCGACCTGGTCAGGTTTCCGCCCGACCCGGCCAAGTATGCATTGCAGAGCTACGCGCCGGCTGCCGGCGGCGATGGCGGCGTGATGACGCTCGCCACGGGCTTGCAGCAGGCGCTGCCGGCGGCCGTGCGCAGCCTGTCCTTCCTGTACAGTTTTGACCGGCTGGCCAGTGGCCAGGACGGGCCGTACGACAATTTTGGCGTGCTGGTCGGCGTCAACGACAGCGACGGCGCCCTGATTTCAGGCGTGAACGGCACCGCCGTCACGCCGGCCGCCAGCGTGCTGCTCGGCACCACGCGCCTGCGGCATGGACGCATGCGCATCGACAGCATGGTCGGTTCGGAACTGCGCAGCTTCCCGGTGCCGGTGGCGGCGCAATACTGGACCGGCACCCGCTATGACACCAATACGCTCGACAACTGCACGGCGCTGCTGCGCAACAATTTCATTATGGAAGATTACAAAAACCTGACCGCTGCCCAGATGCCACTGGCGTCGATCCCGCTAGACAGCAATTTGCTGCTGTCGGGTATGGGCTCCCTGATCCTGGCCAAGCCGGCCTTGCCGGTCACGCAGAAGGGCAGTTTCCGCCTGCGTTCGCTGATCAACTGGCTGCCTGGCGACGGCCGCGAAACCATCGGTATCTTCAAGAGCGGACCGGTGCTGTACATGCGCGAGATTTATTGAGGCTGCGTTTGACACGGCGGGATGACTTTGCGTGGTGTTTTCCGGAATAATTGTTGTCAATTGTTAATTTTTTCGCCTCCATCAGCTTGCGATGAATTAAAATTGGCTCGGTGCATTAGTCTGGTGGCAACATCGCTGTCTTTACATTTCATCTGTGGATTGGTCGCATGGGTTTATTCGCAAGAGCAAAAAAACGCGCAGGACTGCTGGCAACGGCGATCACGGCCGATGGCTTGTGCGCAGCGATCGTGACGGCGCGCAGCGACGGCAAGGCGCAGGTCAGGGCCGCGCTGTGGCAGGCCGGCGTCAAGCCGGCAGCCGGGCTGGAAAAACTGCACAAGGATCTGCAGGCCGCGTCCTACCGCTGCACCACCTTGCTGGGCGCCGCCGACTACCAGCTGCTGTCGCTCGAAGCACCGAACGTGCCGCCCGAAGAACTGAAGACGGCCGTGGGCTGGCGCCTGAAGGACATGCTCGACTTTCCGCTGGCGGACGCCACCATCGATGTGTTCGACATTCCACCCGACCAGAACGCGCCCGTGCGCGGCAAGTCCGTGTTTGCCGTGGCGGCGCGCAACAGCGCCGTCTCGCAGCGCCAGGGCCTGTATGCGGCGGCGAAGACCGGCCTGGCCATTATCGACATTCCCGAAATGGCGCAGCGCAATATCGCCGCCTTGCTGGAAACAGCGGGCCGCGGCCTGGCCATGCTGTCGTTCGATGCCGATGGCGGTTTGCTGACCGTCAATTTCAACGCGGAGCTATACCTGTCGCGCCGCATCGATGTCAAGCTGGCCCAGCTGGTCGACGGCAGCGACGACCAGAAACACCAGTACTACGACAAGATCACGCTGGAACTGCAGCGTTCGTTCGACCATTTCGACCGCCAGTTCCATTTCATTAACGTGATCAAGCTGGTGCTTGCGCCCACCGGCGCCGATGGCCTGCACGGCTACCTGGCCGACAATCTGTACATGCCGGTCGAAGTGCTGGACCTGGCGAGCGTGTTCGACTTCGGCGACGTGCCGCATTTGCAGGAAGCCGGCAGCCAGGCGCGCTTTTTCCTTACGCTGGGCGCGGCACTGCGCCAGGAAGCGGTGGCCTTATGAGCCAGCAGATCAATCTGTTCAACCCCGCTTTTGAAAAGCAGAAGCAGGTACTGGCGGCCGCCACCATGGCCCAGGGCCTGCTGCTGATACTCGTGATGGGCGCCGGCCTGGCCTGGTATGGCGCGCGCCAGGTGAAAGTGCTGGAGAGCGCGGCGGCGCAATCGAAGGCGCAACTGGCCGAGCGCGAAGCGCGCCGCGCCAAGGTGCTGGCCGACTATCCGGTGCGCGCGAAAGACCCGGCGATAGCGCTGGCGCTGGCGCAGGCCGAAGCCGATCGCAGCGCCTTGCTGGCAGCGCAGAAAACGCTGGAAGGCGGCGACTTGGGCAATCTCCACGGCTACTCCGCGTACTTTCGCGCGTTCGCCAACCGCAAGGTGGATGGCCTGTGGCTGACCGGCGCCAGCATTGCCGGCGCCGACAGCCAGATCGGCTTGCAGGGGCGCGCGCTGCAGCCGGCGCTGGTGCCCGCCTATATCACCGCGCTGGGCAGGGATCCGGTGTTGCGCGGGAAAACTTTCGCGCGGCTCGATATTGCCGAAAGCGTGCCGAAAACGCCGGCCAGTGGCATGGCCGCCCCTGTGCCTGCCGTATCGGTAGCCGCCGCCCGACCGGTGTCCTTGCCATATGTGGAATTTGATTTGCAATCGACGGCCGTGCCAGTCGAAGCGGGAGCGCCGGCACCATGAAACAGGACGACCTGAAACAGCGCTGGCGCAAGCTGGCAGCAAAAGTCGACGCGCTGAGCCTGCGCGAGCGCGTGATGGCGTTTGGTGCCAGCGCTGCGCTCGTTATTTTCCTGCTGTTTTCGCTGTTTCTCAATCCGCTGTTTGCGAAACAGAAACTGCTCAACGAGACGATGGCCACCGACCAGCAGATGATCGCCGGCATCGATGCCGAGATCCTGCTGAAAATCAGCGGCAACGGCGTCGACCCCGATGCGCGCGATCGCAAGGAGCTCGAACGCCTGCATCAGGAGCTGACACGCCTGACCAATACGCTGCGCATGGCGCAGGGTGGCCTGGTGCCGCCGGAGCGCATCGTGTTCCTGCTCGAACGGCTGCTCAAGCAACAGCCCCGGCTGCGCCTGGTGTCGCTGAAAACCCTGCCGTCGGCGCCGGTGGCCGGTGCCGCGCCCAAGGCCGGTGCCGCGTCCACTGCCTTGTCGGCGACGCCGCCCGCTGCCGGCACGCCGCCCGCGCCCGTCCTCAAAAGCGCGCCGCTGCTGTACCGCCACGGCGTGGAAGTGGTGCTGCGCGGCGGCTACATCGACATGGTCAACTATATGGAAGCGCTCGAAACGATGCCGACCCACGTTTTCTGGGGCGATGCGAAGCTGGAGGTCGAGCAGTATCCGAACGCCAGCCTGCGCCTGACCCTGTTTACACTGAGCCTGGACGACAAATGGATTTCACTGTGAAGCCGCATGTGCATGCAAGGCTGGCGCTGCTGGCTGCCGTGCTGCTGACCGCCACGGCAGGCGCGCAAAGCCTGGCCGATCCGACCCGCCCGCCGGACGCACCGCTGGCCGGCAGCGGCAGCGGCGCAATTGTCACGCGCGCCGCGCCGCAACTGCAATCGGTGCTGGTATCGAGCAGCGGGCGCAGGGTGGCGGTGATTGACGGACGCACCGTGCGCGTGGGCGACAAGCTGGGCGAGTTTATTGTGGCCGGCATTGCCGACACCAGTGTCACGCTGCGCCGTGGCAAAACTATTGAAACGATCAGGCTGTATCCGAAAGCTGCGGAGCAAAACCATGCAGGGAAGTAGCACTATGCACATCAATCAGAACAAGGCGAGCATGCTCAAGTTAACCAGAATGGCCGCCGCATTGGGCCTGGGCGCGAGCCTGTGTGCCTGTGTCGCACCGGCCCAGCGCGGTACGTATGACGCGATCAAGGCGCAAGTGGCGACCGCTGCCGCCACCACGACCGCCGCCACCCAGTCGGACGCCGTCGAGAACGCCTTGTTGCCGCCGGCGGCGGTGCTGGCCGGCCAGCTGCCGAAGGCGCGCGCGGTGCTCGATGAACGCTTCAATGTGGCCTTCAATAATGTGTCGGCACGCCAGTTCTACAATTCCATCGTTACCGGCACGCGCTACAACATCCTGGTCCATCCCGATGTACAGGGCAATGTGTCGGCCAACCTGAAAGACGTGACCCTGTTCGAGGCGCTCGACGCCGTGCGCGAAATGTACGGCTACGATTACAAGGTCGACGGCACGCGCATTTCGATCCGTCCGCTGACCATGCAGACGCGCATGTTCCAGGTCAACTACCTGACGGGCAACCGCAAGGGCAGCTCGAACCTGCGCGTGTCGTCGACCTCCGTCAACAGCGCCGGCACCAGCACCAGCGGCCAGAGTTCGGGCGGCGGCAATGGCCAGCAGCAGCCCCAGCAGCAGCCAGGCCAGCCGGGCCAGGGCGGCCAGGGCGCGGTGCAGGATAGCGCCAACGTCAGCACCACCTCCGACAGCGATTTCTGGCTGGAACTGAAGGAGTCGCTGGGCGCCATCGTTGGCGGCACCGGCGACGGCCGCAAGGTGGTGCTCAGTCCGCAATCTGGCGTGGTGGTGGTGCGCGCCATGCCGGACGAGCTGCGCGCGGTCGATGCGTATCTGAAGGCAACCCAGCTGTCGGTGGACCGCCAGGTGATCCTGGAAGCGAAGATCATCGAGGTGGAACTGAACGACAACTTCCAGACGGGCGTCAACTGGGCTTCGTTCGCCTCGATCAAGAGCGGCCACACCAACCGCATCTCGACCGGCTTCCTGGCCCCGGGCAGCAGCCTGGCGCCGCTGCCGTTCGCGGGCGGCCAGCCGCCGACGATCACCAACGGCGCCAGCGGCATTTCGGCCAGCACCGGTTTTGGCCTCAGTTCGGCCGCCTCGGCCGCCGGCTCGATGTTCGGCCTGGCCCTGCAGACGAGCAATTTCGCCGCCATGATTTCCTTCCTGGAATCGCAAGGCAGCGTGCATGTGCTGTCGAGCCCGCGCATCGCCACCATGAACAACCAGAAGGCCGTGCTGAAGATCGGCACCGACGAGTTTTTCGTTACGGGCGTGAGCACCACCGTCACCTCGACCGGCACCACCGGCGGCACCACCTCCAGCCCGAACGTCACCTTGCAGCCGTTCTTTTCCGGCGTGGTGCTGGACGTGACGCCGCAGATCGACGAGAACGGCAATATCATTTTGCACGTGCACCCGTCGGTCAGCCAGGTCACCACCGTGACCAAGGATGTCGACCTGGGCAGCGCCGGCTCGCTGAAGCTGCCGCTGGCCGCGTCGAGCACCTCCGAGATGGACAGCATGGTGCGCAGCCAGGACGGCCGCATCGTGGCGATCGGCGGCCTGATGCGCCAGTCGACCACCAATGACCGCTCGCAAGTGCCGGGCGCCGGCAATGTGCCGCTGCTGGGGGCGCTGTTCCGCAACACGGGCCAGACCGTCCAGAAGCGCGAACTGGTGGTGCTGATCAAGCCGACCATCGTCGAAGGCGCCAACAGCTGGAACGAGGATTTGCTCGATTCGGGCAAGCGCATCGAGGCGCTCGACCCACGCCGCCCGGCGGAGCGGCGCTAAATGTACCAGGCCCATTTCGGCTTGCGCGAGGCGCCATTCGGCCTCACGCCCGATACCAGTTTCTTTTTCAACGGCCCGCAATCGCAAAAGGCGCTCAACACCCTGCTGGTGGCGGCGCGCAATGGCGAAGGCTTCATCAAGATTACTGGCGAAGTGGGTACTGGAAAAACGTTTTTATGCCGCAAATTCATGCAGTCCCTGGGCCCGGAGTTTGTCACTGCGTACATACCCAATCCCAACCTGGCGCCGCACTCGCTGATCCTGGCGCTGGCCGATGAACTGGCGGTGCTGCTGCCGAAGGATGCGGACCAGCACCAGCTGCTCAAATCGATCAATCTGCGCCTGCTGAACCTGGCGGCGCAGGGCAAGCGCGTGCTGCTGTGCCTCGATGAAGCGCAGGCAATTCCCGTTGACAGCCTCGAAGCGCTGCGCCTGCTGACCAATCTGGAAACGGAAAAGCGCAAGCTGCTGCAGATCGTGCTGTTCGGCCAGCCGGAGCTCGACGCCAAGCTGGCGCTGCCGGAAATCCGCCAGCTGGCCCAGCGCATCACGTTTCACTACCACCTGGGACCATTGTCGCGCGACGATGTCGAGTTTTATGTCGCGCACCGCCTGCGCGTGGCCGGCTTCGATGGCGCGCGCCTGTTCAGCCGGGGCGCCGTGGCGCGGCTGTATGCGGCCAGCGGCGGCATTCCGCGCCTGGTCAATATCATGGCGCACAAGGCGCTGATGGTGGCGTATGGCGAAGGCCGCCAGCAGGTCAGCCGCCGCCATGTGGCGCTGGCCGCCAGCGATACGGTGGCCAGCCGCAATGCGTGGAACGGCGCGTGGCGCACGCGCTGGCCCTGGCTGGCCGGCGCCGGCGTGCTGGCCGCCGCCTGCACCCTGAGCTGGACTTTACTGAACCGATGATGATGGAACGAACCCGCAGATGAGCCTGATTAACAAGATGTTGCAAGATCTCGATGCCCGCGGCACGCCGGACGGGCGTGGCGACGCGGCCGGCATCCGCGCCGTGCCGGAGCGCGAACGCGGCCTGCCGCGCGCGGTGGTGTTCGGCGGCGCCGCCGGCCTGACGGCGATTGCGATTGCGCTCGGCTGGATCTACCTGAAACGTCCTGGCGTGCCGCCGGTGCTGGTCAATGTGGCGCAGCTTCCAGCCCCGGCACCAGCACCGGTTGCGGTCCCGGTCCCGGTCACGGCGCCTGCGGCGATTCCGGTTGCCGCTGCCGCACCGGTCACGACGCAGATGCCGGCGGCCGAGCCGGTTCCAGCACCGGTACTGGAAGAGACGCCTGCCGCGCGCGAGAAAAAGCCGGCGGAAAAGGTGCGCCGGGAAGAACTGCGCCGCATCGCTGACGCAGCGCCGGCGCGCGTCGCCAGGCCAGCGCCGGTGCCCGCCGTCAGCGAAAAAATCATCGTCGAAGGCAAGCAGGTCACGGCCCAGCAAAGCGTCGACAACAGCTACCGCCGCGCGCTGGCGCATCTGCAGGACGGCCGCCTGGACGACGCCATGGCCTTGCTGCAGCAAACCCTGCAGCGCGATCCGCGCCACCAGGGCGCGCGCGAGACGCTGGTGCGCCTGCTGCTCGAAGCGCAGCGTCCCGATGAAGCCATGCGCCAGCTGCAGCAAAGCCTGGCGCTGGACCCGAAACAGCCGGCGCAAGCCATGACCCTGGCGCGCCTGCAGCTCGATCGTCCTGGCGGCGGCGCGGCGGCGCTGGACACGCTCAAGCGCAGCCTGCCGTTTGCCGGCGAGCATCTCGACTACCGCGCCCTGCTGGCCGGCGTGCTGCAGCGCGAACAGCGCTACCATGAAGCGGCCGAGCAGTACCAGCTGGCCCTGCAGTCGGCGCCCGACAACAGCGTCTGGTGGATGGGCCTGGGCATCGCGCTGCAGGCCGACAACCAGCCGGCGCAGGCGAAGGCGGCGTTCGAGCGGGCCAAAGGCCTGCAGACGCTGTCGCCGCAATTGCAGGCGTTTGTCGAGCGCAAGCTGGTACAGCTGGCGGCAGCGGGAAAATAGACGCGCCATGGCTGTCTATTTCAATCTTGCGCATGGCACCAAGCCACTGGCGCACGCGTCCAACTTCCCTTGGCCCTACGATATCGACATCTGCTTCGAGCAAGTTGCCCACCCGATCGCCTTCAGCGAAGGTGTCGGCCACGGCTCGGCCGGCTGCGCGCTGTCCGCCAGCGACGCTCTTGGAGCAACGTGGCGCGCGCATTTCGAGATCACGCAGTCCGCCTGGCTGATTCCTTATATTGAAAGACTGGCGCAAGGCACGCCGTTGCCGCGCGATGACATGCTGTGCCGTTATCTTGAACTGCATGGCAAACAGCCCGACAGCTACGAATCGGCATTTTCATGAGGCTGGCGACTTGCCCGATAACGGCGTAAGATGGGTTGCTCAGCTTGTTTTGCACTGCCCCTGCTGATAATTGAAACGAAGGTAAAAGTGATGACATCCGAGAAAAAATACGCGAAACTGCCTGGTATAGCCTTGGTCGTCTGCGGCCTGCTGGCCATGTCCGCCTATCAGATCATGCTGCATGTGCCGCATCCGGCCATGTTTGACAACGATCTCGTGCACGGCCTGTGGCTGGGCGTCAGTTTCGGGCTGGAGCTGCTGGGTCTCTACCTGCTGGCCAAACAAAACAGGGTGCCGGTGTCGCGCCGCCAGGCTGATCCTGAGCCAGGACACCGCCATGGCGGTCGCCAGCAAAGGTAGGCGCCGCATGGTGGTGGTGCCACACTGACGGCGCAAACAAGCTGCTTCAGATCGCGCGCAGGCGCTCCAGTGCCAGGTTCAGCGTGTCGTCCTTCTTGGCAAAGCAGAAGCGCACGATGCCTGACTCTTTCGCTTCGGCATAGAACGCCGAGACGGGGATTGCCGCCACCTTCAGTTCGGTCGTCAGCCATTCGGCAAATTGCGCCTCGCTGTCCTGCGAAATCGCCGCATATTTCACGCATTGAAAGTAAGTGCCGTCGGCCGGCAGCAGTTCGAATCGGCTGCCGGCCAGGCCGGCGCGGAACAGGTCGCGCTTGCGCTGGTAGAACGCGGGCAGCTCCAGATATGGCTGCGGGTCCGCCATGTAGCTGGCCAGGCCGTGCTGCATCGGCGTGTTGACGGTAAACACGTTGTACTGGTGCACCTTGCGAAACTCCATCGTCATGGTGGAGGGCGCCGCCACGTAGCCCACCTTCCAGCCCGTCACGTGATACGTCTTGCCGAAGCTCGACACGACAAACGTGCGCGCCGCCAGTTCCGCATGGCGGCTCAATGAAGCATGCGGCACGCCGTCATACACCATGTGTTCATACACTTCATCGGACAGCAGCAAAATCTGCGTGCCGCGCACGATGTCGGCCAGTTTCTCGATATCGGCCGCGCGCAGGATGGTGCCGGTCGGGTTGTGCGGCGTGTTGATGATGATCAGCCGTGTCTGGCGCGTCACGGCGCTGACCAGCTTGTCCCACGGCACGCTGTAGCCATGTTCGCTTACTTCCATCGCCACCAGCACCGGCACGCCGCCGGCCAGCGCGATGGCGGGCAGGTAGCTGTCGTAGGCCGGTTCGATCACGATCACTTCGTCGCCCGGATGCACGCAGCACAGGATGGCCGTCGTCAGCGCCTGGGTGGCACCGGCCGTGACGGTGATTTCCGTGGCCGCGTCATATTGATGGCCGTACAGCCGGGCGATCTTGGCGGCAATCGCCTCGCGCAGGGGCGCCGCGCCCGTCATCGGCGGGTACTGGTTGTGGCCGGCGCGCATTGCGTCTGAAACAGCCTCGACCAGTGCCGGTTTGCAGGCGAAATCGGGAAAACCCTGGCCCAGGTTGACGGCGCCGTGCTGGGCCGCCAGCGCCGACATGCGGGTAAACACGGTGGTGCCGACCGCAGGCAGGCGGGTTTGCAGGGCAGGGGTCAGGATCGGGTGCGAAGATGGGTTCATGGCTGTGCGGAAGTGGAAACGTTGCCTATTCTAGCGCAGCGTGCCTGCCTCCGGGGCCGCAGCCGGCGTCCAGCCTTCCGGCACCATGATCTTGAACATGCCTGCCTTTGCCGTCTTGCGCGCCAGCTTCAGCAAGGCCTTGTCCTTGGTGATGAGGATGTCGGCGCTGGCGTCGCGCGCCAGTTCCAGGAATTTCTGGTCGTCCTTGTCGGTGCAAACGGGCAGGCGCACGCCGGAGGCGGGCGGCGCCACCATCGTGATCAGCGCATCGAAACGCTCGGCGGCCACCGCTCGGCTCGCCTCGTCGAGCGGCAGATGCTTGTAGTGCAGCACCACCAGGTATTCGGAGCGGCAATCTTCGCGCGTGATGGCCTGTACCGCGCCGCTTTCCATGGCCGCCAGCAGGGCGGCCCAGCGCGGGTCGTTGAAGACGAACAGGTCGAGACAGACATTGGTGTCGAGGACGAGTTTCTGTGGAGCAGGTATCATGTCGGCAATTCTATTTTGTAGTGAATATTATGTTGATCGTGCTTTCGCCCGCCAAGAGTCTCGACCTGGAGACGCCGCCAACCACCTCGTTGCACAGCACCCCCGATTTTCTCGACCATTCGGCACAGCTGATCGAGCGCATGCGCCAGTTTTCGCCCGCGGAAGTAGGCAGCCTGATGGGCATTTCCGATGCCTTGTCCAGCCTTAACGTGGCCCGCTATGCGTCGTGGACGCCAGAACTGACCGATGCGCGCCAGGCCATCATGGCCTTCAATGGCGACGTCTACGCCGGCTTCGAGGCGCGCACCTTGCAGAGCGACCAGCTTGACTATGCCCAATCGCGCGTGCGCATCCTGTCCGGCCTGTATGGCCTGCTGCGTCCGCTCGACCTGATCCATCCGCACCGGCTGGAAATGGGCACGCGCCTGTCGACCGCGCGCGGCAAGGACCTGTACGCGTTCTGGGGCGACACCATTACCGACGCCCTGAACCGCACGGCAGGCGAGAATAAAGCAAAGGTGCTGGTCAACCTGGCGTCCGAAGAATACTTCAAATCGGTCAGGCCGCGCCAGCTGACGGTGCCGGTGATCACGCCCGTGTTCGAAGACTGGAAGAGCGGCAAATACAAGATCATCTCGTTCTACGCCAAACGCGCGCGCGGCATGCTGGCGCGCTATGCGGCGGTCAACCAGATCCGCGATCCGCAGCAGCTCAAGCAGTTCGATGTGGATGGCTACGCGTATGTGCCGGAGGCGTCGAATGACAGCAGCTGGGTGTTCCGGCGCCGAATCGCAGAATAACCCCCAAGCAACTGCCGGGGGTCGGACCCTCAGGGTCCGACCCCGTACTTGCCGTCGGGTTTAAAAAAAACCGGAGCAAGCTCCGGTTTTTTCATGTTACTGCCAGAACTTCCACCACTTGCGTTCCTTGTTCACCCCTTCCGGGCTGAGGAAGGCGGTGGTCGGGTAGTTCTTGTTCAGCACGCGCAGCGCGTCGTCGCGCAGGTCGGTCATGCCCAGCTTGTCGTACGAGCGGTACATGATGAACAGCGCTTCTTCGATTGCCGGCGAGGCGGCGAAGTCGCTCACGGTGGTCTGTGCGCGGTTCGCTGCGGCCAGGTAGGCGCCGCGGCGGTAGTAGTAGCGCGCCACGTGGACTTCATACTTGGCCATCGCATCGATCAGGTAGTTCATGCGCGCCAGCGAGTCGGGCGTGTACTGGCTGTTCGGGAACTTGTCGACCAGTTGCTTGAAGGCCGCAAACGCTTCGCGCGTGGCCTTCGGATCGCGTTCGGTCGGATCCTGTTCGTACAGGAAGTTCAGGAAGCTAATCTGGTCGTTAAAGCTGATCAGGCCCCGCAAGTAGTACATATAATCCACATTGGCGTGGTTAGGATGCAACTTGATGAAGCGTTCGACGGCGGCCAGTGCCTGAGCCTGGTCTCCCGACTTATAATACGCGTAAGCGATCTCCATCTGCGCTTGCAGAGCGTAGTTGCCGAAAGGATAGTTAGCCTCCAGCTTCTGGAACAGTCCGATTGCAGCCTCATAGTGCTGCCCGGACATTTCTTCACGCGCCTCCGAGTATAATTTCGTAACAGACCAGTTTTTGGTCTCATCCACTTTTTCCGGCAACAAGCTGCAAGCGGACATGCCGAGCAGAACGACTGAAGCGACTACCAACGATAATTTTTTTTGCATGACGTTTTGCAAGAAGGTTTTAACCAAGATTTTACAATAGGCTGATTATAGCCGATGGGAATGCTGTGATATTAACTCCGAAGCCTAATTTGGCTGACCCCGTGTTGGACTCCCTTTCTGAACATGACGTTGAGGACGTCTTTGACGGTGATTTTTCCGCCGACGACCTCGTCGACGACATGGCCCCGATCGAACTGGAACTGACCCCGGACGCCTGTGGCCAACGCCTCGACAAAGTGATCTCCAAGCTGGTGCCGCAGTACTCGCGCAGCCGCCTGCAACTGTGGGTCGAGGCCGGTTTCGTCACCGTCGACGGAAAAGTTGCCAAGCGCAATATGACCGCCTATGGCGATGAAAAGATCGTCATTCTGCCGCAAAGCGCGCCGGAAGACGAGGCTTTTAAGCCTGAAGCGATGGAATTGAACATCGTGCACGAAGACGAGCATATCATCGTCATCAACAAACCGGCCGGACTGGTGGTGCATCCGGGACCGGGCAACTGGTCGGGCACCTTGCTCAACGGCCTGCTGCACCATTGCCCGCAACTGGCCGGCGTGCCGCGCGCCGGCATCGTGCACCGCCTGGACAAGGATACCAGCGGCCTGATGGTGGTGGGCAAGACGCTGGCCTCGCAGACCGACCTGGTGCGCCAGCTGCAGGCACGCACCGTCAAGCGCGAATATTTTGCGCTGGTGTGGGGCACGCCGAAACCGGCCGGCACCATCGACGCCTCGATCGCGCGCCACCCGCGCGACCGCGTCAAGATGGCCGTGTCCGAAAATTTCACGGCCAAGCCGGCGATCACCCACTACGAGCTGCTCAACAGCGGTGAACTGGACCGCCGTCCCGTCAGCCTGATGCAGTGCCGCCTGGAAACGGGTCGCACGCACCAGATCCGCGTCCACATGCAGCACCTGGGCTTTGCGCTGGTCGGCGACGCCGTGTATGGCAAGCAGCACCTGGTGTCGGTATTCCCGCGCCAGGCGCTGCAGGCACGCCGCCTGGGCCTGGTGCATCCGGGCAGCGGCAAACCCTGCGAATGGATCGTGCCGGTGGCCGACGACTTCGCCGCGCTGCTGGCCACGGCCGGCATTCCCGAGCCGGAACAGGTCTGATGGCAACCCTGCCTGCCATCATTCCGCACTGGCCCGGCCTGCCTGCGAACGTGGGCGCCTTGTCGACCGTGCGCGCCGGCGGCGCCAGCCTGGGCGTATATGGCGACGGGCAGGGCGGTGGCGGCCTGAACCTTGGCGTGCATGTCGGTGACGATGCCGCACTGGTGGCGCAGAACCGCGCGCAGCTGGTGGCCCTGCTGCCGTCGGAACCTGCCTGGCTGAACCAGGTACATGGCGTGGCGGTGGCCGATGCTGCCAGCGTGCACGGCAGCGTGCCCGATGCCGACGCCAGTGTGGCGTCCACACCCGGCGCGGTGTGCCTGGTAATGACGGCCGACTGCCTGCCGGTGCTGTTCAGCTCAAACGACGGTGACGTGGTGGCGGCGGCCCATGCCGGCTGGCGCGGCCTGGCCAGCGGCGTCTTGCAGCGTACGGTGCAAGCCATGCGCGCGAGCGGCGCCGGCGAGATTCTTGCCTGGCTGGGGCCCGCGATCGGTCCCGGGCAATTCGAAGTGGGGCAGGATGTGCTGCAGGCCTTCAGCGAAAGCGCAGTCGATGCGGCAGAGCATGCTGCCGTGCAGGCGGCATTTGCCGCCATCGGCGGCAGGCCGGGCAAATACCTGGCCGATATCTATGCGCTGGCGCGCCTGCATCTGGCGCGCGAAGGCGTGACGCAGGTGGCGGGCGGCGAGTACTGCACCGTCAGCGATGCGGCGCAGTTTTATTCATATCGGCGCGATGGCGTCACCGGACGACAGGCCAGTTTGATCTGGCGCAAATAATCTTGACTCATCCTGGCGGCAGACACTTATGTGTCTGCCGTTTTTGTTTTATCGTCTGCTGTGGTGCTGGCCGGGGCGTTTGCGACGGCACGCGCATTCATCTCGGCAATGCGCGCGGCCTTGCGTTTGCGCCGCCCTGAACCCGTCAGATAGAATAGGATGGACAGCGGGATGACGCAGTACAGC
The DNA here is from genome assembly GCF_031995485.1 of Janthinobacterium sp. Lineage (NCBI taxonomy): Bacteria > Pseudomonadati > Pseudomonadota > Betaproteobacteria > Burkholderiales > Oxalobacteraceae > Janthinobacterium > Janthinobacterium sp. The sequence goes on along the minus strand of NZ_DAMAGB010000022.1, from coordinate 32,312 downwards.
AAAAAGGTCATCAGGCCGGCGACGACAGACGGTTCCGTCAGCGCCATCAGGCCGACGACGTAGATCCAGGCAATGGCGGTCATCAGCATCATCGTTTGACAGCAATCATAAAAAGTAATGGTATGTACTGCGCAGCATAAGACTACAACTTAATTCTTGAATGGACTTCAACCTATGAATATGCCCGATCCTCAAGCGATGACCAGGGAGTGGATGGCGCAGATCAGCGACCCGAACCACTGGAAAACCTGGTTCAACATGGTGCCGCAACCGGCCAGCAATCCGATTGCCGGCATTTTGCAGGATGCGGGCGCCAGCATCAAGCCGGAAGTGATCGAGCAGCTGAAAAACGCCTACATGAGCAAACTGACTGGCTTGTGGGCCGACTTTATGGCCGGCAAGACGCCAGAGCTGAAAGACCGCCGCTTTGCCGCGCCAGCCTGGCATGCCAGCCCGCTGTCGGCCTTCAATGCCGCCGCCTACCTGCTCAATGGCGAATTCCTGATCGCCATGGCGGAATCGGTCGAAGCGACGCCGCACCAGAAGCAGAAGATCCGCTTCGCGGTGCAGCAGATCGTCGACGCCATGTCGCCCGCCAATTTCCTGGCCACCAACCCGGATGCCCAGCAGACCCTGATCGAAACCAAGGGCGAAAGCCTGGCCAAGGGCCTGACCAATATGCTGGCCGACATGCAGAAGGGCCGCATTTCGCAGTCCGACGAAAAAGCGTTCGAAGTGGGCCGCAACGTGGCCACCACGCCGGGCACGGTGGTATTTGAAAATGAACTGTTCCAGCTGATCCAGTACACGCCAACGACCGCCACAGTACACCAGCGCCCGCTGTTGATGGTGCCGCCATGCATCAACAAATTCTATATCCTTGACCTGCAGCCGGAAAATTCGCTGGTGCGCTACGCGGTCGAACAGGGCAATACCGTGTTCCTGATGTCCTGGCGCAATGCCGACATGAGCATGCAGCACGTGACCTGGGACGATTACGTGGAGCAGGGCGTAATCGAAGCGATCCGGGTCACGCAGGATATTTCCGGGCAGGACAAGTTGAACATGTTCGGCTTTTGCGTGGGCGGCACCATTGTCTCGACCGCGCTGGCCGTGCTCAAGGCGCGCGGACAGGATCCGGCTGCCAGCCTGACACTGCTGACCACCTTCCTCGATTTCTGCGACACGGGCGCGCTCGAAGTGTTCATCGACGAGCCGCAAGTGGCGCTGCGCGAGCAGACGCTGGCCAAGGGCGGCCTGATGTCGGGACGTGACCTGGGCAGCACTTTTTCCAGCCTGCGTCCGAACGACCTGGTGTGGAACTACGTGCAGTCGAATTACCTGAAGGGCAAGGAGCCGCCGGCGTTCGACTTGCTGTACTGGAACGGCGACGGCACCAGCCTGCCAGGTCCGATGTTCTGCTGGTACCTGCGCAATACCTACCTGGAAAACAGCCTGAAAGTGCCGGGCAAGCTGACGGTGGCCGGTGAAAAAGTCGATTTGTCGCGCATCGATGCGCCGGCCTTTATCTACGGCTCGCGCGAAGACCATATCGTGCCGTGGGGCGCGGCGTATGCCAGCACGGCGCTGCTGAACCCGAAAAAGCCGAAGGCGAACCGTTTTATCCTGGGCGCATCGGGCCATATCGCCGGCGTGATCAATCCGGCCTCGAAGAAAAAGCGCAGCTACTGGAGCTACGACCAGCCGCGCAATGCCCGCTCAAAAGCCTTGAGCGCGGAGCAGTGGATGGACGGCGCGACCGAACACGCGGGCAGCTGGTGGCCGGAATGGGCGGCGTTCCTGGCCGAACATGGCGGCGCGGATGTCAAGGCGCCAGCCAAGCCGGGCAACAGGCGCTATCCGGCCATCGAAGCGGCGCCGGGGCGCTATGTCAAGGTCAGGGCGGATTAGCATCCATCTTGTCAAGAACCTACTTTTAGTTGCGTTGCAATAAAACGTGGAAACTTCGCGCCGAATATGCAATGTCGCGGAGTTCCACTCTATAATGCAAAAAGTAGGCAGGTGCGAAAGCGGACCTCACGTTCGCTTTTTTTTCGGATCAACTCAGTATGCGCTGCGGCGCAATAAGTGGAACTTCTGATGAGTAGTGCAAAAAAAAGTATAGACCGCCTGATCAAGAAATACCCGAATCGCCGTCTGTACGACACCCAAACCAGTTCCTACATCACGCTGACGGACGTCAAGCAGCTGGTGCTGGACAACGAAGAATTCACGGTGGTCGACGCCAAGTCGAGTGAAGACCTGACGCGCAGCATCCTGCTGCAGATCATCCTGGAGGAAGAGGCCAGCGGCGTGCCGATGTTCTCGAGCGGCGTGCTGTCGCAGATCATCCGCTACTATGGCCACGCCATGCAGGGCATGATGGGTTCTTACCTGGAAAAGAACGTCCAGGCATTTACCGATATCCAGCACAAGTTCACCGGCACCTCGGCCGGCAGCTTCGAAGGCAAGCCGTTCAGCCCTGAAATGTGGACCCAGTTCATGAACGTCCAGGGCCCGATGATGCAGGGCATGATGAACAACTACATCGACCAGAGCAAGAGCCTGTTCGTGCAGATGCAGGAGCAGATGCAGAACCAGAGCAAAAGCCTGTTCGGCAGCTTCCCGTTCGTGCCGCCGGTGGTGCCACCGACGGACAAGAAGTAATCAGTTCGACATCATGCGAGGGCGGTTTGCGCCGCCCTTAGTTGTATTCGCCGCATGATGTCAGCTCGATCGCAGCATAGTTGTGCAGGCAAGGGGCGGCTCGGGGTACAATAGCCGATTCGCCTCACCATTTTCCAGCTGCCAACTATGTCTGAAATTCACCGTATTCCCGTTCCTTCCGCCAAGCCAGAGGCCATGCTGGCCATGCCAGGTGCGGCGCCGAAAGTGGGCTTTGTCTCGCTCGGCTGCCCGAAAGCGCTGGTCGATTCCGAACAAATCCTGACCCAACTGCGCGCCGAAGGCTACGAAACGGCGAAATCCTATGCGGGCGCCGATCTGGTGATCGTCAATACCTGCGGCTTTATCGACGCTGCCGTGCAGGAGTCGCTCGACGCCATCGGCGAAGCCCTGGCCGAAAACGGCAAAGTCATCGTGACCGGCTGCCTGGGCGCCAAGAAAGATGCGGCCGGCGACGACATCATCATGAAGGTGCACCCGAAAGTGCTGTCCGTGACCGGCCCGCACGCGCTGGCCGAGGTGATGGACTCGGTCCACCTGCACCTGCCGAAACCGCATGCGCCATTCCTGGACCTGCTGCCGCCGCAAGGCGTCAAGCTGACGCCGAAACACTATGCCTACCTGAAAATTTCCGAAGGCTGCAACCATCGCTGCAGCTTCTGCATCATCCCGTCGATGCGCGGCGACCTGGTGTCGCGCCCGATCGGCGAACTGATGATGGAAGCGGAAAACCTGTTCAAGTCCGGCGTCAAGGAACTGCTGGTCATTTCGCAGGACACTTCGGCCTATGGCGTGGACGTCAAATTCCGCTCCGGCTTCTGGAACGGCCGTCCCGTCAAGACCCACATGACCCAGCTGACCGAAGCGCTGGGCGAGCTGGCCAAGTCGTACGGCGCCTGGGTGCGCCTGCACTATGTGTACCCGTACCCGCACGTCGACCAGATCATTCCGATGATGAGCGGCGGCCACATTTTGCCTTACCTCGACATCCCGATGCAGCATGCGCACCCTGATGTACTGAAGCGCATGAAGCGTCCGGCCAGCGGCGAGAAAAACCTGGACCGCATCCAGGCCTGGCGCGCCATCAACCCGGACCTGACGATCCGCTCGACCTTTATCGCCGGTTTCCCGGGCGAAACGGAAGCCGAGTTCGAATACCTGCTGGACTTCCTCAAGGAAGCGCAGATCGACCGCCTGGGCTGCTTCGCCTATTCGCCGGTCGAGGGCGCGACCGCCAACGAGATCGCCAATCCGGTGCCGGAAGAGCTGCGCGAAGAGCGCCGCGGCCGCGTGATGCTGCTGCAGGAAGAAATCTCGAAGAAACGCCTGCAGGCCAAGGTCGGCAAGACCGTGCGCGTGCTGATCGATGAAGTTACGCGTACCGGCGGCGTGGGCCGTTCCAGCGCCGATGCGCCGGAAATCGATGGCGTCGTGTATGTCAAGCCGCCGTACGAGCCGCACCGCAAGCTGGCGGTCGGCCAGTTCGTTGACGTGACCATCACGTCAGCGGACGCCCATGATCTCTGGGGTGCTGCCGAGTAAAAACGTCCATGCCGGTGTTGCGCTGCCTTGCCGTACAGCAAGGTACTGTCTTCGGCAGCGCGCCTTGGCCTGAACGTTTGTACGCAAATGTAACAGCCATACGGCGCGCAAGGGCAGTAGCCCTTACAATCAAGGCGGACTCGCACTGTGCAGTCCGCCTTTTTTATTGCCGACGCCATGAGTACACCCAAATCCACGCAAACCGCCCTGATCCACAGCGACTACCAGGCGCCGCCCGGTTTTGCCGCTTTTCCCAACGCCATCCATCACGCCTCGACGGTGCTGTTCAAGGATGTGGCGGCCATGCGCTCGGGCAACTGGAAAGAAAAAAACGCCTACACCTACGGCCTGCACGGCACGCCCACCACGTTTACGCTGGAAGCGCGGCTGGCCGAAATCGAAGGCGGCAGATATTGCCTCCTGGCGCCGTCGGGCCTGGCGGCGATCGCCATGGTCGATTTTGCATTGCTGAAAAGCGGCGACGATGTGCTGCTGCCGGAAAATGTGTATAACCCGAACCGCGAACTGGGCCGCTGGCTGTCGCAGGATTTCGGCATCACGGCGCGCTATTACGATCCGCTGGTCGGCGCCGGCATTGCCGAACTGATCCAGCCGAACACCAAACTGATCTGGGCCGAGGCGCCCGGTTCCGTCACCATGGAAGTGCCGGACCTGCCCGCCATCTGCGCCGCCGCCCATGCGCGCGGCGTGCTGGTGGCGCTGGACAATACCTGGTCGGCCGGCCTGGCGCTGCGCGGCTTCGAGCTGGGCGCCGATATCGTGATGCAGGCGCTGACCAAATACCAGTCGGGCGGCTCGGACGTACTGATGGGAGCGGTGATCACGCGCGAGCCAGCCTTGCGCGACCGGCTGGCGCTGGCGCACATGCGGCTCGGCATGGGCGTGGGCGCGGACGACGCCTACTTGGTGCTGCGCGGCCTGCCGACCATGAAGCTGCGTTTCGATGCGCATGACGCGGGCGCGCGCACGGTGGCGGGCTGGCTCAAGGGCAGGCCGGAAATTGCCACGGTGCTGCATCCGGCATTCGAGGATTGTCCGGGCCACGCCATCTGGCAGCGCGACTTCACGGGTGCGGGCGGCTTGTTTTCGGTGCTGTTCGACGCCAGCCATACGGAAGCACAGACGGACCGCTTTGTCGACGCCTTGAAATTGTTCGGGATCGGCTACAGCTGGGGTGGTGCGAACAGCCTGGTAATGCCGTACCGCATGGCCGGCATGCGCAAAGGCTGGCAGCAGCCAGGCCAGCTGGTGCGCTTCAATGTGGGGCTGGAAGCGCCCCAGGACCTGATCGCCGATATCGAACAGGCCTTCGCGGCAATGTAGGGGCAGCAGGCAGGCGCTTGCGCCTGCTTGCGGCACAATTTACGGCATCGGATTGTTGCTGTTGAGGTCGATAAAGCCGCGCAGCAAACGATAGGCTTTCCACAGCCAGGCCAGGCCCCAGACGGCGATGGCGACCGGAATGCCGATCAGCGTGATCCACAGGATGGCGCCCACCACGATCCAGAACACGTACCACCAGAACGAGCGGATCTGCCAGCTGTGGTGGCTATGGACAAACGTGCCGGCCGCATCGCCCCGCTTGAGGTAATTGACAATCAGCGGAATGAAGGAAAAAGCGCCCAGCGAAAACACAAAGCTGGCGCCATGTATCAGGTACAGCCACCAGGCCAGGGTCTTTGCCTGTTGGACATTGTTATCCAGAATAAGTTGTTGTGACATAAAAGCTCCCTTGCGTGGACGAGTGCTGATTGTAGCAAGCATGATTGCCCGGGAGACGCCAGGTCACGCACAGAAAGGCATACCACAGTGAATATTTCAAGCAGATTGCAAACCTTGCGCAAGGGTCTGCGCCGCACCTTGCACGCGGTGCTGCTGTGCGCAGCGGCGCAAGCGGCCCAGGCGGCTGGCGGTCCGCTGGCTGGCGATATCGGCACCGGACTGCAGGAAGAGGGGTTGACCGGCGCCGTCTGGAGCGAGGTGCGCGCCGATGGCTCGGTCAACCTGGGCGCGGCTGGCCTGGCCAATGCCGCCGGCAAGGCACCGATGCAGGCCAATACGCGGGTGCAGGTCGGCTCGGTGGCCAAGATCGGGCTGGCGCTGGGGGTGATGCGGCTGGCGACGGAAAACAGGCTGGCGCTCGATACGCCTTTGGTGCAGATCTTGCCGCAACTGAAACTGAAGAATCCATGGCAGGCCAGCGACCCGGTACGCATCCGCCATCTGCTCGACCATACCTCTGGCCTGGATAATATCCGTTTGTGGCAGGCCTTCAGCACCCATCCGCAGCCCGATACGCCGCTGGCAGATGCCTTTTCGGGCGGCGGCAACCTGCTGCGGGTGCGGGTGCGTCCCGGCAGCCGCTATGCATATTCCAACATGGGCTATGGCCTGCTGGGCATGGTGATCGAGAAAGTCACGGGCCAGCCATACGAGCGCTATCTGGATTCCCAGGTGCTGGCGCCATTGGGCATGACCGACAGCACGTTCGCGTTTGTCACGCAGACCGGCAAGCGCGCCGACGCGCGCCTGGCCATGGGCCACTTCGAGCATGGCGTCACGCAGGCAGCCGTGCCGCTGTATCTGCGTCCGGCCGGGCAGCTGACCACCACCGCGCAGGATATGGCGAAACTGGCGCGATTCCTGCTCGGTGACGGCAGCGCGCATGGTGCGCCGCTGATTGCGCCGGCCTTGATGCAGCTGCTGTCGCAACCGGCCGGCACCGAGGCGGCGCAGGCGGGCCTTGAAGCCGGCCATGGGCTGGCGCTGGCCATGCGCGACCGCCATAACGTGGTGGGCGAGTGCCATCCCGGCACCACGGTCGGTTTTCGCGCCATGCTGTGCATCTACCCCGAGCAGAACAGCGCGTATTTTATCGGCTTCAATACCGATTCCGAGACGGCCGATTACGAGCGTTTCAACCGGCTGCTGATGCGCGACCTGGAGCTGCCGCTGCGCCCGCCCGCCGCGCATGGCACGCCCGCGCCGACGGTGGAAAACTGGCAGGGCGTGTATGTGCCGGCGCCCAGTTCCATGGCCAGCATGGCCTGGGTCGACGCGGTATTCAATTTCGTGCGCGTGAAGTGGGATGGCGATTCGCTGTTCCTGATCCCGTTCCAGGGCGAGCCGAAGGAACTGGAACCGGTGGGCGGCTTCCTGTTTCGCGCCAGCGACCGCAGCGCGCCGTCGCATGTGCTGATGCAGACCGATGGCAATCACGTGCTCAGCGATGGACTGCACAGCTACGAGCGCGTCTCGATGCTGCGCATGCTGGTGCTGTGGGGCAGCCTGGCGCTGGGTATGCTCGGCTTGCTGTATGTGCTGCTGGTGGGGCTGTGGCGCGCGGCAAAACGCACGCTGAGCCGCAGGGACCATCTGTTTGCGCCGCTGCTGTCCATGCTGGCGCTCTTGCTGCCGCTGCCGTTCTTTTATTTCCAGTCCTTCCTGCGCCTGGGCGATATCACGCTGGCCAGCGTGCTGATGGCGGTCGTGACGGGCGCGCTGCCGCTGGCCACCGCCTTTGGCCTGGCCCGCTGCTGGCGCTCGCGCGGCACCGGCACGGTGGAAAAACTGGACTGGATCGGCTTGCTGGCGGCATTCCAGCTGCTGCTGGTGCTGGCGTGGTGGGGCTTGCTGCCGTTACGGATCTGGCAGTTATAGACCTTGCCAGCGCTGCAGCAGCCGGCGCCACCACGGTTGCGCGGGCCGCACCTTGCCGCCATGCGCGGCGCGCTTGAAGTGAAAGCTGGCCGCCGCCATCTGCAGGCCGTTGCGGTCGATCGCCGCCATCGCAGCGGCTTCTTCCTGCGTCAAGCCATGCAGCAGCGCCTGCGCCTGCGGCTCGTCCAGGAATGCCTGGCGCAGCGCGTCGTCGGTGTAGAGTCTGGCCAGGAAGGCTTCGAGCGCGGGCGAACTCACGTTGAGCGTCCCTTGCGCAAGGCGGAGCGCGCCAGTTCCAGCTGGCCCAGCACATGCTCGAACGACGGATAATTGCCGTCCCGTTCGACGATCACCGTCAGCGGCTGCGGCGCATGGCGCGCCAGCAGCGTCAGTAATTCAAAGACTTCGGACGGCACATCGTGCAGATGGTCGTCCAGCAGGCGCTGCCCGGCGCCACCGGGTTCGTCTATCCAGTGACCGCCGCTCAGGTGCACGGCGCCCACGCTGGCCAGCGGCAATCGCAGCAGCAGTTCCTCGGGCTTTACCGCAAAATTGACGGCGTTCGCATACAGGTTGTGCAGGTCCAGCAGCAGCGGCACCTGTGCGCCTGCGATGATCTGGCCCAGCCACTGCGCTTCGTCCATGCTGCTGGCCGGCGGCTCGATCAGGGTGGCGATATTTTCCATCAGCGGCGCGCTGCCGATGATGCGGCTGGCCAGCGCAATATTGGCGATCGCACCGGCGGCGCTGGCCGGCGTGCGCGGTGGCGCCGCCAGGTGGCCGATCTCGACGCCGCCGGCGCGCACGAAACTCAGGTGTTCGGACCACGACTCGGCTTGCACGGTTTTCATCAGGCGCGCCATCGCCTGCAGTCGGCGCGGCTCGGCGGGGATGGTCGACGCCAGGCCCATGCCCACGCCGTGCAGGCTGACCGGCACCTGGCGCGCCAGGCTGCACAGGGCGTCGATGCTGGCGCGCGGGGCGCGGTAATAATCGTCGGCGATCACTTCCAGCACATCGATTTGCGCCAGGTTGGACAGGATGCCGGCTGCCAGTTCGCCGCGCCAGCCAAGACCGACGCGGTCAGCTGCCACAGCCGCCACCGCCACCGCAGCCACCGCAGCCGCTGCCGCACGAGGAGCCGCCGCTGTCGCCACCGCCGTCGCCGCCGGACGAGGAGTCGCCCGAGCCGCCCGACGACGAGTCGCCGCTGTAGGTCGGCTTCGCCATCGGATACAGGTCGAGCAGATACGGATAAACCGCCAGCGGCAGCGCGCCAATGCCGAAAATGGCGGCCAGCAGCGCCATGTCGGCGCTGCCATTGCCGGCCTGCAGGCGCGACGAACGCATGTTCAGGCGGCTGAACAGCATGCGCAGGTCGGACAGCAGCCGCTGCGCCGCCAGGCTGGTGGCGCTGGTGCGCAGGCCGCGCAGTTTCAGCAGGAATACCGCCGTCATGATCGCCAAAAACAGCAGGTTGTAATGCCCGGTGCTGACGGCAATGATGGCCTTGACCAGGGCTACCGTCAGCAGCAGGTAATGGGCAGGCCAGGTAAAGCGTTCGCGCCGGCGCAGCAGCGGCGCACCCACCAGCAGTTCCTGCTGCGTCAGCGATTGCAGATAGGCCTGGCAGGACGGAAAGGCGTCGGCCTGCACGGCCAGCTCCTTGCTGTGTCCCTGGCGGCCCAGGTACAGCTGCAGCACATCGCGCTCGATATCGTGGCTGGCAAAGCGCACGCTGTCGGCGCTGGCCGTTTCCAGCAGCGGGCCGTCGGCGCGCAGCAGGCCGCGGTCGACCAGCACGATGGCGGCGATCTTGACGGCTTCGAGTGCGCCGCCACGCAAAAAAGCGATGCGGTACGGGTCGTCCGCCAGCGTCAGCTGCGCGTGCGGATTGCGCAGTTCCTGGCGCAGCAGCAGTTCGCGCACGCCGTGGTAGACGGCGAGGCCAAAGACCAGATAGACCGCCAAAAACCACGGCCCGGTCCAGTAGAACGGATTGGCGCCTGTCACCGCAGCTGCTCCGCGTGATGGCGCAGCTGCTCGGTAATCGCCATCAGGCCCGTGAACGCCGGCAGCGCCAGTCCCGGCGCCAGGTGCGCCGTTTCGCGCGCGGTGGACATGGCCTGCAGCGCCGCCTGCAGGGCAGGGTCGTTCAAGGTCTCGACAAACGCTTCGAGCGCCAGCTTGCCGGGCTGGGGCGGGCGGCCAGCGAGTTGCGCCAGCGAGGCGGCGGCCGAACGCAAGGGGCCGGCCGCATCGGCGATGGCGCCGGCCAGCTGTTCTTCGTTCAGGCTGACCAGCAGATAGCGCTCGCGCATGCGCAGCTGCTGGTTCAGCAGCACCTGGCGCAATCGCCGCAGCACGGCGTCGCGGCTGGCATGCAGGCTGGCGAACGGGTCCGTGCCCAGCAGTACCCGGTGGCGCGCAATGATATCGGCGAACTTGACGGCAAACGCGTCGGCAGCGTCCAGCAGTTCGCCCTCGAGCAAAAACATCACCTGCAAGTCGATGGCGGCGTTGGCCATGCGCAGTGGCGCGCGCAGGGCATCGGCCGCTGCCGGATCGAAGCGCTTGAGCAGCAACAGCAGGTTGACATCGGAGGTGGCGCGCAGCTGGCCGTCGGCGGCCGAGCCAAACAGCACGGCGGCGGCCAGGTCGGCACCGAACGCATTTTGCGCGGCGGTGACAAACAGTTGCAGGTGCCGTTCGATATCGGGCGGGAGCGATGGCTGCATGTGGGCGTCTTTCATGATAAGCGTGGCGCGGGTTTTAATATTTTGCAATATAGCAAGAATATAAAAATCCGTGCGCGCATACTGTCAAGATGTGCACACATGATGAGGATGGTGTTGTCGGATTACGCTGCGCTAAGCCGACCTGCGGGTTTCGACATTTCAACAAGCGCAGCCGGGTAGGTCGGATTAGCCCAACGGGCGTAATCCGACAACACCGCTACCTGTTCAAGACAGCACGTTCAGCAGCCCATCAAGCCCCACGAAATTGAGCGCCACATCGGCCTGCGCGCGCACCACCGGCTTGGCGCGGAAGGCCACCGACAGGCCGGCGATGCCCATCATTTTCAGGTCGTTGGCGCCGTCGCCCATCACGATGGCCTGCGCCGGCGAGATGCCCAGTTCGGCGCACACGCGCTCGACCGTGCGCTTCTTTTCTTCCGCGTCGACGATGCCGCCCACCACCTTGCCGGTCAGCTTGCCGTCGACGATTTCCAGCTCGTTCGCGTGCGTGTAGTCGAGGCCCAGGCGTTCCTTCAACCGCTCCGTGAAGAAGGTAAAGCCGCCCGACACCAGCAAGGTTTTCAGGCCGGCCGCCTTGACGGCCGCCAGCATTTTCTCGGCGCCCGGCGACAGCTTCAGGCGCTCGTCATACACGCGCTGCAGGGCCGAGGCGTCGAGGCCTGCCAGCAGCGCCACGCGCTGCGTCAGGCTGGCCGCGAAATCGAGTTCGCCGCGCATCGCCGCTTCCGTGATCGCCGCCACCTGCGGCTTGAGACCCTGCATGTCGGCGATTTCGTCGATGCATTCGATGGTGATCACAGTCGAATCCATGTCCATCGCAACGAGCTTGAATTCGCTCAGTTCGCGCCGGCCCATCATGTAGGTGGCATCGAGTTGCGCCGCCTGCGTGGCCACTTCCATGGTCGGCAGCAGCGCCTGCGAATAGCTGATTTTTTCGCAGCGCACGGCGTGCGGGCCGAGCCGCGTGATGCTGGTGGGCGCGGCCAGCGCGGCGATGCGCTCGAGGCGCGCCGGGTCGCCGTCGACGCCTTGCAGTATCAGGTTCATGGTCATGGAGGAGGTATTGTTCATGGTCAGCCTGCGGTAAAAGTCTAAACGGTCAATTGCTTGATGGTGGTCTTGATCTGCGTGACGCGCGCGGCCAGGTCCGGCATGGCGGCGCTGATCTTCAGCTTGTCCTGGCCATGCAGCTTGATATGGCGGTTCTTTTGTATCAGCTCGATGATGCGCATCGGGTCGATCGGCGGCTTGGCCATGAACTGCAGCGTGGCCGCTTCGCCATGCACGTCGATCTTGACGATGCCGACGGTTTTCGCGGCGATGCGCAGGCGGTGCGTTTCGATCAGCGCTTTCACCGGGTCGGGCAGCTTGCCGAAGCGGTCGATCAGCTCTTCCTGGATATCGTCGATCTTGTCCTGCGTGGCGCAGTTGGCCAGGCGCTTGTAAATCGACAGGCGCTCGTGCACGTCGCCGCAGAAGTCGGCCGGCAGCAGCGCCGGCACATGCAGGTTGATCTCGGTGGTCGAGGCCAGTGGCGCGGCCAGATCCGGCTCCTTGCCGGCTTTGAGCGAACGCACGGCTTCGTTCAGCATGTCCGAATACAGCTGGAAGCCGATCTCCGTCATCTCGCCCGACTGGCTCTCGCCCAGCACTTCGCCGGCGCCGCGGATTTCCAGGTCGTGCATGGCGAGATAAAAACCGCTGCCCAGTTCTTCCATCTGCTGGATGGCGTCCAGGCGGCGCTGCGCCAGTTTCGTCAGGCCCTGCACGTCATGCACCAGCAGGTAGGCGTACGCCTGGTGGTGCGAACGGCCCACGCGGCCGCGCAGCTGGTGCAGCTGCGCCAGGCCGAACTTGTCGGCGCGGTGCATGATGATGGTGTTCGCGGTCGGCACGTCGATGCCGGTCTCGATAATGGTGGTGCACAGCAAAATGTTAAAGCGCTGGGCGACGAAGTCGCGCATGACTTTTTCCAGGTCGCGCTCGTGCATCTGGCCGTGCGCCACGGCGATGCGTGCCTCGGGCAGCAGTTCGGTCAGCATGGCCAGGCGGTTCTGGATGGTTTCCACTTCGTTGTGCAGGAAGTAGATCTGGCCGCCGCGCTTCAGTTCGCGCAGGCACGCTTCGCGGATGATCGCCTCGCCTTCGCTGCGGACAAAAGTCTTGATGGCCAGGCGCTTTTGCGGCGCCGTGGCGATAATCGAAAAGTCGCGCAGGCCTTCCAGCGCCATGCCCAGCGTGCGCGGGATCGGCGTGGCCGTCAGGGTCAGCACATCGACTTCGGCGCGCAGCGCTTTCAGCGCTTCTTTCTGGCGCACCCCGAACCGGTGTTCTTCGTCGATGATCACCAGTCCCAGGCGCGTGAACTTCACGTCGTCCGACAGCAGTTTGTGCGTGCCGATAATGATGTCGAGCGTGCCGTCGGCCATGCCCTTGAACGCCTGCGTGATCTCCTTGCCGCTCCTGAAGCGCGACAATTCGGCAATGCGCACCGGCCAGTCGGCAAAGCGGTCGGCAAAGGTCTGCGCATGCTGTTCGGCCAGGAGCGTGGTTGGCGCCAGGATGGCCACCTGCTTGCCGCCCATGACGGCGATAAAGGCCGCGCGCAGCGCCACTTCGGTCTTGCCGAAACCGACGTCGCCGCATACCAGGCGGTCCATCGGTTTGCCGGAGGTCATGTCCTTGATCACATTGTGGATGGCCTCGGCCTGGTCCGGCGTTTCCTCGAAGCCGAAGCTGTCGGCAAAGCGCTCGTAGTCGTGCGACGAGTATTCGAACGCGTGTCCCTGGCGCAGCGCGCGGCGCGCGTACAGGTTGAGCAGTTCGGCGGCCGTGTCGCGCACCTGGTCGGCCGCGCGTTTCTTGGCCTTTTCCCACTGGCCGGAGCCCAGCGAATGCAGCGGCGCGTCTTCCGGCGAGGCGCCCGAATAGCGCGAGATCACGTGCAATTGCGACACCGGCACATACAGCTTGGTGTCCTTGGCATATTCAAGGTGCAGGAATTCCGTCTCGCCTTCGCCCAGGTCCATGCTGGTCAGGCCCATGTAGCGCCCGATGCCATGGTTGATATGCACCACCGGGTCGCCGATTTTCAGCTCCGACAGGTCGCGCACCATCGACTCGACCTGCGTCACGCCTTCCTGTTTCTTCTTGCCGACGCGGCGGCCCGAACCGGCATACAGCTCGGTTTCGGTAATGAACGCCAGGTTGCCCTCGTCCGTATACAGCTCGAAGCCCGCATGCAGCGGCGCCACGCCCAGCATCAGCTTGGCGTCGGACTGCAGGAAGCCGTCGCTTCCCTCGACCGGCGTCAGCTGCAGATCGTATTCGGCAAAATACTGCTGCAGCGTTTCGCGCCGGCCGTTCGATTCGGCGCAGACCATCACGCGCCGGCCCGGTTGCAGCAAAAAGCTGCGCAGGTTCGCCAGCGGATCGTCGGCGCGGCGGTTCACCGCGATGTTCGGCAGCGGCGCCGACAGTTCCGACGCCAGCGCATCGTTCGACTTGGCGATCGCCAGCCGCGCATAGGGCTTGGCCAGCGCGAAGAACTGCTCGTCGCTCAGGAACAGCGATTCGGGCGGCAGGATCGGACGCTCGCGGTCCGCTTTCAGGAAGCGGTAGCGCGACTGCGTATCGGTCCAGAAACGGCCAATGGCGCCATCGATCTCGCCCACCAGGGCCAGCGAGGCGTCGGGCGGCAGGTAGTCGAACAGCGTCGCCGTTTCTTCGAAAAACAGCGGCAGGTAGTATTCGATGCCGGCCGAGGCGATCCCGCTGCTGATGTCCTTGTACACCACCGAGCGCGATGGATCGCCTTCGAATTGCTCGCGCCAGCGGCTGCGGAAGGTGGTGCGCGCCGTTTCGTCCATCGGAAATTCGCGCCCTGGCAGCAATCGCACTTCGTGCACGGGATACAGCGAGCGCTGGGTATCGGCATCGAATGTACGGATGGTCTCGATGGTGTCGCCGAACAGGTCCAGGCGATAGGGTAGGGCCGAGCCCATCGGGAACAGGTCGAGCAGGCCGCCGCGCACCGAGTATTCGCCGGGCGACATCACCTGCGATACATGGCTGTAGCCGGCCAGCGTCAGCTGCGACTTCAGGCGCGCTTCATCGAGCGTTTCGCCCTTCTTGAAAAAGAAGGTGTAGGCGGCCAGGAACGACGGCGGCGCCAGGCGCACCAGCGCGGTGGTGGCCGGCACGATCAGCACATCGCACTGGCGGTTCTGGATCTCGTGCAGGGTGGCCAGGCGCTCGGACACCAGGTCCTGGTGCGGCGAAAACGCATCGTAAGGCAGGGTTTCCCAGTCCGGCAGCAGATGGCAGCGCAGCTGCGCGCCGCCGAACCACGGGATTTCATCGAGCAGGCGCTGGCCGTCGCTGGCCTGCGCCACCACCACGGCCAGCATCTGGCCGCGCGACTTCAGTTCCAATGCGGCCAGCGCCAGGGCGCAGGCGTCGGATGAACCATACAGGGCGGGCAGCGCGTAGCGGTTGCCGGGCTTGGGGAGCGATTTTTTCAGGGCTAAGGACATGCAGGCGATGACACTGGTGACAGAGGCAGTTGACAGGAACAGCGGTAATGCGCGCAGCACCTTCCACGAAGGCGCCAGCAGGCATGATTATAGACCATCGACCGCACGCACATTGGCCACACCGAAGGGGACGTGCACCATCGGTATCGTGCCGCCGCTTGACTTCAGGTGGCTCATCTGGTCATCGAAAAAGATATGCGGCTTGAACACGGCCAGCACGCGCGACTTGTCCATGCCGCCCAGGAAGAAGGTCTCGTCGGCCGCCACGCCCCAGCTTTTCAGGGTAGTCACCACGCGCTCGTGCGACGGCGCGTTACGGGCGGTGATGATGGCGATGCGCAGGATTTTTTTATACGCCGGGTCGCGCTTCTGCGCCGCCTCTTCCAGGCGCTGCATGGTGGCCAGCTTCTGAAACAGGTCGGCCAGCGGCCCGGGGCGATGGGGCGTGCCCACGTTCAGCGTTTCATGGGCGTGGAATTCATCGACATCGTTGTTGCGCTTGAAGACGGTTTCGGCCTCGTCGTCGGCGATCACGCCGTCGAAGTCGAAGGCCACGCGCAGCTCGTCGTCGGCCTCGTCGTCCTCGGGGCGCGATGGCAGCACCAGGCCGGCCGGAAAATTGCAGGCCAGCGCGCCGCGCACATCGTCTTCATTGGCACTCAGGAACAGCGAGGCATTGAACGCCGGCAGATAGGGGTAGGGCGACTTGCCGGTCATAAAGGCGGCGCGCGAGATATCGAGGCCATAGTGGGCGATCGAATGCATCACGCGCAAGCCCGTTTCCGGCGAATTGCGCGAAAACAGCACCACCTCGACCGGCGCTTCGTGCGGATGGTGCTTGTTGATGTTCAAAAAGCGGCGAATGAACGGGAAGGCCACGCCGCGCCCGAGCACGGTATCGATATGGGCTTCCTGGTACTTGCGGTATTCCTCGGGGCCGCTGTCCAGGTAGACCTGGTGCGATTCGGACAGGTCGAACAGCGCGCTGGACGCGACGCCGATCACCAGTTTGTGTTCGATAGGATAAGCCATGGCGATTCCGGTGTTTGCTTGTCGTCCATCTTATACGACTATCAACTGGCGGGCCAGAGGCGCCGGGAGGAAAGGTCCGCCACAAGGCTCACCAGTGATGGTCATCGAAACCGAAGCTGTTGCCAAACGTATCAAAGCCGCCGATGCCGCCCACCATCAGCATGCCGTTGGCCGGATTGATATCGAAGCCGCCCATGCCGTAGCCATTGCCGGCCGTATCGAAGCCGCCCATCATCGGCAGGCCGGTCGATGGATTGAACGATTCGGCGGTGAAGTCCATGCCGCTGTAGCCGGTTGGCATCATTCCCATGTCGAATATGTTGAACACGCCCGGCACCAGCCCCAGGAACGGCAGGCAGGCTGCGACGGTCACCAGCCATTGCGTTTGCGTCACGGCGCCGACCAGCCAGACCAGCAGTGCAGGAATAATCATGTACAGGGCGACAACCAGCGCGCCAGCGACGATCTGGAACAGCATATATACGCAAAAGACAGCCAGGAACACGGGCCACAGCAGCAAGGCCAGCAAGAGCCGCAGGACAGCATGGCGCCGCGCGAAGCGTTCATAGCTGGCGCAGTACAGCCGCGCGAGGCCGGCACCGAGCAGGCCCGTCAGCGCGAGCAGCAGCAGGATGCCTGCCAGGCCGGGCCGCAAACTGAAATAAACCAGTGCCAGGATTTGTGCGAAGAACAGCGTCATGCCGGCGTAGTGCACCGACTTGCACGCATTGCGCACGATCACGGGTGCCAGCAATACCGGCGTGGCCGGCACTGCCCACAGCAGTTCAAGCACCGGTTTGCGCGGCAGCCAACCGCTGTGGCGCACGGTGCGCAGCGCCCACACCAGCAGCAGGCCGTAGCCGAGCACATACGCGCCCAGCGCCAGCTTCTCCAGTCCCAGCCTTGACTGCGGACAGGCATGGGCTACGGCGCCAACGATGGCGAACGCTGCCAGGTAGTCGGCAATAAAGGCACGGGCATTCCAGATCTTCAGCCGGCGCCGCCAGGCGAACCTGACCAGTGCCTGCAGCAGCACCGCGCCCACCGCGCCGGCCACCAGCCACAGGGCGATGCGCCACCAATTGGCGGGTTCGCTGGCCTGCGACGCCGCCAGCTGCGCATCCAGCGCAATTGACGTGAGGTAGACCAGATCAGCCCCATCGGCACTGACTATTCTCAGATGCAAGTCGCCCGAGGTGTAATGATAGGCCCCATCCGCATGTGCCCGGCTCGCCTGGGCCAGCCGTTTGAGCATGTCCCGCGGTTGTGCCGATGCGATGCGGGCGCCCGCCAGCGTACCCTGCGCGTCATAGAACAGCTCGGCCGATCCTGTCATCTTGCCGCTGAGTGGCCCCTCGATTCGCAGCACCTTCCCCTCCTTGAGGGGCGATGCGGTGATTTCCGCCACCGTGAACTTTTTTGTCGCAAGCAGCGTACGGTCCGCCCAGGTTGCCTTGCCGATCTCCTGGCCCGCCACCACCACGCCTGCCCAGGCCAGCTGGGAGAATGCGAACAGCACGGCCAGCAACAGGCACGGCAGGAAGGAAGGCAATTTGATGTGGGGCACGGATCGCTTTCGCTGGGTTGCTGCCGAAGCGGCAGACAAGATAAGAAAGGGTTGGAGGGGGACATGTTGAGAGAGCGGCTCAATTACGAAGATAATAGTAAAATTAATTCTCAAAAGCAATATTTGGCTGTGTGCGCCATTATTAAAAATAGCAATTTCTGCACCACGCTGATGCAAGGCTGTTTCTGATACGCCACAGGGAGCAAGTAAAAGTTGTTTTGTATCAAGTATGTATCTGCCAGAGCACGACTTTTCCTCTATGCTGGCAACTTGTAAATCTCGCCAATTGTCACGAAGTGTTTGCCCCATCCCCGCAAGCGTTCTGCAAGCGTCCTGTTCTATCCGAACCTGCCGTTCTCACTTTGCCTGATGCATGTCGGCTTTTCTTATGGGTGTCAAAATGTTTAAAAATTTACTGATCAAATGGAAACTGGCCGCCCTGGTGGCGGTCATGATGGCGGCGCTGATCGTCGTCGGCATTACCGGCTATGCGGGCATCGCCACCGTCGGCACCTCCGTCAATGAAATCGGCGTGGTGCGCCTGCCGTCGATCCAGGGCCTGCTGCTGATGAGCGAGGGCCAGACGGCGGTTGCCGCCGGTACCCTGAGCGCCGCCATCTACGAAAACAACTATCAGGCGCAGGACAAGTTCCGCGAGGCGCAACAGCTGCGCGCCAGGGCCTGGGCCAGCATCGACACGGGCCGCAAGCTGTACGAGCCGCTGCCGCAAACACCCGAGGAAACGGTGCTGTGGCAACGCTTCCAGGGCGAGTGGGCGGCCTGGAAGAGCAGCGACGACAAGGTGGGCAGCGTATTGAGCGCGCTGGCGCAGAACCAGGACGAGCAGAAACAGAAGGATCTGTTTGTCGATTTCTACAAGCAGTATCTCGACTCGCGCGGCCTGTTTGCCAAGGCCGAAGCGTCGCTGAACCAGATCATCGCCTTGAATGGCAAGATCGCCGACGGCAGCGTCAGGGAAGGCGGCGAGGCCGTGGTGAACTCGGAGCGCCTGATGCTGATCCTGGCCGTGCTCGCATCCATCATCGGCGTCGCCTGCGCCGCGTTCATTACGCGCGCCATCACGCGTCCCATTATCGAGGCCGTCAAGGTGGCGCAGACAGTGGCCTCGGGCGACCTGACCAGCCGCATCGTCGTCAGCACCACCGAAGAGACGGGCCAGCTGCTGCAGGCATTGCACGACATGAACGCCAGCCTGGTGTCCATCGTCGGCCAGGTGCGCGGCGGCACGGAAACCATCGCCACCGCCTCGACCCAGATCGCGGCCGGCAACCTGGACCTGTCCTCGCGTACCGAAGAGCAGGCCAGCTCGCTCGAAGAAACCGCCTCGTCGATGGAAGAGCTGACCTCGACAGTACGCCAGAATGCCGACAATGCCCAGCAGGCCAACGTGCTGGCGCGCACCGCGTCCAGCGTGGCCGTCAAGGGTGGCGAGGTGGTCGACAAGGTGGTGCACACGATGGACGCCATCAACGATTCCTCGCGCAAGATCGTCGACATCATCAGCGTCATCGACGGCATCGCGTTCCAGACCAATATCCTGGCACTGAATGCCGCCGTGGAAGCGGCGCGCGCGGGCGAGCAGGGGCGCGGCTTTGCCGTGGTGGCCACCGAAGTGCGCAACCTGGCCCAGCGCAGCGCGGGCGCGGCAAAAGAAATCAAGACCCTGATCGGCGACTCGGTGGTGGCGGTCGATGCCGGCAGCAAGCTGGTGGCCGAGGCGGGCGGCACGATGGCCGATATCGTGTCGAGCGTGCAGCGCGTGACCGATATCATGGCCGAAATCAGCCTGGCCACGCAGGAGCAAAGCTCGGGCATCGACCAGATCAACCAGGCCATCGGCCAGATGGACCAGGTCACCCAGCAGAATGCGGCGCTGGTGGAGGAAGCGGCAGCCGCGGCCGAATCGCTGCAGGAACAGGCCGGCAAATTGTCGGCGGTGGTCAGCGTGTTCAGGCTCGATGGCGTGCAGGCGCCAACGCCGGCGGCCGTGCGCAAACCGGCTGTGCCAGCGCGCCCGGCCATGCGTGCCGCAGCACCTCGCGCGGCATTGAAAGCGGCGCCCGCCGTCCACCAGGGCAAGCCGTCGAACGACGACTGGGAAGAGTTTTAAGCGTTGCACCCTGGTTCGGCATGAACCGGACGGCCGCCATGTGCGGCCGTTTTGCCTGGCGCGGCTTGACAATCGCGCAGCGCGGTGAAAGACTGGCCTGAACCAGGGGAGCCCAGCCATCATGCCAGAGTCTTTGCACCAGCCACGCCTGGTGTTGTTCGTCGCCTTCGAAGGCATGGGCCTGCTCGACCTGACCGGGCCACAGACCGTGTTCTGGGCCGCCTCGAAATACATGGCGGCGCGCGGCTTGCCCGGATACGAGCGGCAGACGGTCAGCAAGCATGGCGGGCTGGTGGCGTCCATCGAAGGCGTGGCGCTGTCCAGCCTGCCGTTCGCCCAGTTCGCGGGACGATCCATCGACACCATTATCGTGCCCGGCGCGCCGGAAGTGGAGCAGGCATTGGGCGCGTCTCCCGCGACGGTGGAGTGGCTGCGCACGGCCTCGCCAGCGGCGCGCCGTACGGCGTCGGTGTGCAGCGGCGCATTCTTGCTGGCGCAGGCGGGCCTGCTGGACAACAAGCGGGCCGCCACGCACTGGGCCATGTGCGACCGGCTGCAGGCGCTGCATCCGGACCTGGAAATCGACCGCGATGCGATTTTCGTGCAGCAGGGCGCCATCTGGACCTCGGCTGGCGTCACCGCCGGCATCGACCTGGCGCTGGCGCTGGTGGAAGCCGATTGCGGCCGCGAGGTGGCAATGCTGGTAGCGCGCGAACTGGTGGTATTCATGAAGCGCCCCGGCGGGCAGGCGCAGTTCAGCGTGGCGCTGCAGTCGCAAGCGGGCGATGGCGCGCCGTTCGACGAATTGCACCGCTGGCTGGCGGACAATCTGGCCAGTACAAGCCTGAATGTGGAAGCGCTGGCGCAGCAGGCCAGCATGAGTCCGCGCAATTTCTCGCGCGTCTACAAGCAGAAAACCGGCCGCTCGCCGGCCCGGGCGGTGGAGTTGTACCGGCTGGAAGCGGCGCGCCGCATGCTGGAGCAGTCAACGCGCAATATCGACCAGATTGCGCGCGACTGCGGCTTTGGCGACGAGGACCGGCTGCGCGCGACCTTCCAGCGCCACCTGGCCATTTCGCCGCACGATTACCGCAAGCGGTTCTCCAAGGCGCCATAGCGCCTTATCTGCCGGCCAGCCATGCTTCGAAAGTGGCCGTGCCCAGGCGCGCGCCTTGCGCCGGCGTGAGTGAGCAGTCGTCGAGTTTCACGCCGAAGTAGGCGGCGTCCGCATCGATCGCGACAGTGCGCGTGTCGCCGGTCGCGTCCAGATGGCGCTGCACCAGTGAGGCCAGGCTGACGCGTTCCGGACCGGCCACTTCGAGCATGCCATTGATTGGTGCTGCCAGCGCCGCCTCGGTCACGGCGGCGGCGATATCGTGCGACGAAATCGGCTGCACCAGCGCCGGCGACATATGTACCTCGTTGCCCACCGTGCCCGACTGCGCGATGCCGCCCAAAAACTCGAAGAACTGCGTCGAGCGCACGATGGTGTACGGCACGGGCGAGGCCTCGATCAGCTTTTCCTGCGCCAGCTTGCCGCGGAAGTAACCACTGTCCTGCAGCCGCTCGGTGCCGACTACCGACAGCGCCACATGATGACGCACGCCGGCCTTCGCTTCGGCCGCCAGCAGGTTGCGCCCGGAGGCCGTAAAGAAGTCGAGCACATCCTGGTCGGCAAACGACGGTGAATTGGCCAGGTCGATCACCACTTCGGCGCCGGCCAGCGCCGCATCGAGGCCTTCGCCGGTGACAGTATTGACGCCGCTGCCGGGCGAGGCGGCCAGTACTGCGTGGCCAAGCCGGCGCAGATTGAGGACGACTTTGCTGCCGATCAGGCCGCTGCCGCCGATAACGACGATTTTCATGGTTTTCATGACTACCCCTGCAAGTAAACGGTGCGGCCGGTGCCGCGCTGCCGATACCGCATCTTGCAGCTGCAGGGAGAATCGGTAAATGACAGATAACCCGTGATTTGTGCCAGGCGCGCTATTCGTAGGCGCCCAGGCGTTTCTGTTCGTCTGGCGTAAACAGTGTCGCTGCCAGTTGCTGCGCGGCGGCCGCATCCTGTGCGCCCAGCGCTGCCTTCTGCGCCTGCCAGGCGATAATGCGCTGCTGCCACTGCGATTCCTCGCGATCGAGTTCGGCCAGCCGCGCCGCCGCTTCCGGGGTAAACCTCGCGGCGCGCAGCCGGTACACCTCATTGTCGTCGCCGCCCTGCGCGCGCAGGGCGCGTATCGAGGCGTCGAGCGCGCTCACTTGCAGCGGTGCGTCGCGCTCCGTGCGCTGCGCCGGTGTCAGCGCAGCGTCGAGCACGGCCAGCCTGCGCTGCTGCTCCGCTTCGCCCAGCAGGCTGTCACCGAGCACCGCCATGCGCGCGACGGCATCGTCATCGCGGGCGTCGAGCGCGCCGAACAGGCCGGCGCTTTCCTGCGCCGTAAAATAGCCTGGCCGCAGCGCGCGCATTGCCTGCAGGCGCGCGCTGGCCGCCTGCAGCGCGTCGCCCGAGGGCGGCAGCGCCTGTTCCGCCAGCACCAATGCCTGCTTGTAGCCCAGATAGGCGCCCAGCAGCCGTTTCGCCTCGCGCGCGGGAGCGCGCGCCAGCCGCCGGTCCAGCTCCAGTTCGATCTGGCTGCGGATGGCAGCCAGCGGTTTTTCGCCGAGGCCGGCCAGGTAATAGTCGAACAGGTGGCCCAGCTCCGCGTCGACCACCAGCGTGTCGCCGGCGGCCACCGTCAGGCTGCCATCGGGCCGCGTGCCTTGCATCGAGCGCACGAACGCGAACAGGTCGGGCTCTTCCTTCTCGCGCGGGGGCGCCGCCGGTTCGCCCGGCGACAGCGTCCAGTACAGCGCCAGCGCGGCGATGGCACCGGCCGCCAGCCATGTCGTGTGCGTGCGCATGGCTGCCCCCTTACAGGCCCAGGCCCTGCAGGCGGTTGGCCTGCTGGCGGAACACGGTCACGGGCGAGGTCTCGAACAGGTTGACGATGCCGATGAACTGGTTGACTTCATCGAGGTGGTTCATCGCATAGTCGTCGCGGATCACCTTGCCAAGGTGGCTGGAACAGCTGCTGACCAGGCCATCGTTCTTGGCGCCGCCAAAGGCCAGGCTGATGGCGGCCATGGCCGGGTCGCCCGCATCGAGCGCATTGGTGTAGGGCTGCGCGCCGCTCCACGAAAAGTAGTACACGCCACGCTCCTGGTAGGCGCCTTCGCCGCAGGCGCTGGTGGGCACGCCCTGCGGATGGCGGTTGTTGAACGCCAGCGAACCGGCCGTCGACAGCGAGGCCAGCGCGGCGCCCGCGTTTTGCGGCAGGCCCTTGTTGCCGGAGATAATGCCGATCAGCGAGGCGAGGGCGGTGCCGACCGCGCCGCTGGTATTCGGAATCGCGCCGGCCAGCATGTCGGCCACTTTCGAGCCCTTGTTGACGCCGGCCACGCTGGTCACTGACGCCACCAGGTCGGGCCGCACCGAGGCCACGTAGCGCGCCGTCGGGCCGCCATGGCTGTGGCCGATCAGGTTGACCTTGGCCGCGCCGGTGGCGGCCAGGATCTGCCGCACCTGCGACAGCAGCTGTTCGCCGCGCACTTCGGTGCTGTTGGCGGCCGACACGGTGGTCAGATAGACCTTGGCGCCGCCGTCGCGCAGGGCGGCCGGCACGCCATAAAAATATTCGACGGGACCGAGCTTGTCGAAACCGAACAGGCCGTGCACCAGCACGATCGGATATTTTGTTTGCGTATAGCCGGCGGCGCTGGCCGTCATGGGCAGGATGCACAGGGCCAGGACGAGGGTGGACAGCAGTTGCCAGAAGCGAGTCTTCATTTTGTCTCCGTTATGTTTAATGGGAAATGTCGATGCTGTAGCGGTACCGGTGCCGCCATCCGCCGTCCTCTGTGGGACAGCTGATATAGCGAGCGCTCGGTCTTTGAAATGTAGCACTGGTGTTGGCAAATAGCTTGCCAATTCGATATTGCGGTGCAATATGCCGCAGCGCGCTGTGGCGAGGAAGTTGCACTGGCGGGGGCTGGCCGAATTGAAAAGACAATCGGCCAATTCGCTGCGCTATAATCAGTCCCGCTTTCCGCCCCGGCCGTGGTTTGACCGGAATGGCGCCGTTTTCTTATATGTTTTTTGGGAATGCACTTGTCGACCCATTTCAACTTCGAACAGTTCCAGCAGATGACGCCGTTGAACGGCGTCAATATCTGGGAATATATCCTCGACCGCCATGCGGGCCGCATCGGCGTCAAGCGCCGCAAGCCCGCGCTGGAAAACCTGGAACGCATCTTTGGCGCGACCTTCCGCCTGGCCAATGACGTGGGGTTTCGCGCCATGAGCTTGCGCGACCTGTGCCGCGAGACGGGGCTGTCGATGGGCGGCCTGTATGGCTATATCACGGGCAAGGATCAATTGGCCGAAATGATCGAGGACGTGGTGCGCCACGCCACGCAGGCCTTGCCGCAGCTGTTCGTCGACGTCGAGTCGCCGCTGGACCGGTTGGAGGCGATGATACGCTCGTCGATCTATCTGTCCGAAATCCTGCAGCCGTGGTTTTATTTCGTCTACATGGATTCGCGCGTGCTGCAGGTCGAGCAGCGCAGCATGGCCAAGCAGTCGGAATTGTTCGTGCAGACCCTGCTGGCCAATACCATCGCCGAGATCGATCCGAAGCCGCAGGGCGACGCGACCCTCCTGGCCTCGCACTGCCTGGCGCTGTTCCAGGACTGGTATGTGAAACGCTGGAAGTACCGCGCGGCCAGGGTCAGTGTCGATGATTTTGCCGACAGCACGGTAAGGACGGTGCGGGGCTATTTGGCAGGTCGGATTAGCGGGGCCACAGGTCCCGCGTAATGCGACACATGGTTGGCGCTGCTGGTGGCGTCGGGTTACGGCCGCAGGCCTAACCCGACCTACGCGGCTCGGCGCATGAAAAATGGCCGGGAGCGATCCCGGCCATTTTTCTTATTTGCGTGCTTTACTGCGTGGTTTCCACCGGCACCGTCTCCGGCACCGCTGCCGGATCGGTTGGCGTCTCGGTATCCATGTCCAGCGTGCGCACGCTGTTCATGTCGATGAATTCGTCATACAGCCATTCGCCATCGATCTGGCTCAGGCCCGGCGGCACGGCGCGCGTCAGCTGCGGGCGCGTGGCCAGCGCCGTCTGCATGTAGTCAAGCCAGATCGGCATGGCCAGGGTGGCGCCGAATTCGCGCCCGCCCAGCGACTTCGGCTCGTCGTAGCCCATCCAGGCCACCGCCACGATGCCGCCGCCATAACCGGCGAACCAGCCGTCGACGGCGTCGCTGGTGGTGCCGGTCTTGCCGGCGATGTCGGCGCGATTGAGCCTGCGCGTGGCGGCCGCACCGGTGCCCGAGCGCGTCACTTCGCGCAGCATGCTGTCCATCACGTAGGCATTGCGCGGGTCGAGCGCCAGGGTTTTCTCGTCGCCGGGAGCGGGCGGCTTGGTCTGCATCAGCACCACGCCCTTGGCGTCGACGATGCGGTCGATCAGGTACGGCTCGACCTGGTGGCCGCCATTGGCAAACAGCGCGTAGGCGCCGGCCATCTGCACCGGCGTCACGGAACCGGTACCGAGCGCCATGGTCAGGTTGTTCGGCTGGCGCGCGGGATCGAAACCGAATTTTTCCATGAAGTCGTGCGTGTACGGCACGCCCAGCGCGCGCAGGATGCGCACCGAGGCCACGTTCTTCGACTGGGCCAGCGCATAGCGCATGGTGATCGGACCGTCGAACTTGAAGTCGTCATTCTGCGGCGACCAGACTTTGCCGCCAGCCGGCAGTTCCAGTGGCACGTCATTGATCAGGGTGGCCGGCGAAAAGCCTTTTTCCAGCGCTGCCGAATACACGAACGGCTTCATGGCCGAACCGGGCTGGCGCCAGGCTTGCGTCACGTGGTTGAACTTTTGCAGGTTGTAGTCGAAGCCGCCCACCATCGCATGGTAGGCGCCCGTGTCGGCGTCGAGCGAGACAAAGGCGGCGGCCACCAGCGGCACTTGCGTAATCATCCAGTTGTCTTTCGCATCCTTGCTGACACGGATCACCGCACCGGGACGCAGCTTGATGCCGGCGGCGGCCTTGCCGGACAGGGCAGGGGCCGCAAAGCGCAGGCCGGCACCGGTGATGACTTTTTCCTCGCCGTCGCCCGTGTCGACCGTCACCTTGCCGCTGGCCACATCGGTGACCACGGCGGCCACCAGGCCGTCGCTGTCCGGGCGCTTCTGCAGCGCCGCGTCGATGGCGTCGTCGCGCAGCTCGGGTTCCGGCGGCAGTTCGATAAAGGTTTCCGGGCCGCGGTAGCCGTGGCGCTGGTCGTAGGCGATCACGTTGCGGCGCGTGGACGCATAGGCCGCGTCCTGGTCGGCTTTCAGGATGGTCGTGTAGACGCTGATGCCCTTGGTGTAGCTGTCTTCCTTGTACTGCGCGAACACGGCCTGGCGCGCCAGTTCGGCCACGTATTCGGCGTGCGTGTCGAAACCCTGGCTGCCGCGCGTGTTGTAGCGCAGCGGCTGTTTCAAGGCCTGCTGGTATTGGCCGTCGCTGATGTAATCGAGGTCGCGCATGCGCTTCAATACCAGCTGCTGGCGCGCGTGCGCGCGTTTCGGATTGCTGATCGGATTGTGGCGCGACGGGTTTTGCGGCAGGCCGGCCAGCATCGCCATCTCGGCGATCGACAGGTCGCCCAGGGGTTTGCCGAAATAGGTCTGCGCCGCGCTGCCGAAGCCGAACGAGCGCTGACCCAGGTAGACCTGGTTCATGTACAGCTCCAGGATCTGGTCTTTCGACAGCGCCGCCTCGATCTTCAGGGCCAGCATGATTTCATTGAGCTTGCGCGAGGCGACCTTGTCGCGCGTCAGGAAGAAATTGCGCGCCACCTGCATGGTGAGCGTCGAGCCGCCGCCGTGGCCGAAGCCGTGGCGCAGGTTGGACATCACGGCGCCGCCGACGCGCACGAAGTCGATGCCATTGTGTTCGTAGAAGCGGCTGTCCTCGATGGCCATCAGGGCCTTTTTCATCATTTCCGGCACCTGCGCGATCGGCACGAAGTCGCGGTGTTCCTCGCCGAATTCGCCGATCAGCACATTGTCGGCCGTGTAGACGCGCAGCGGGATCTTCGGCTGGTAATCGGTGATGACGTCGAGGGCGGGCAGGCGCGGTCGCACATACAGGAACAGGTAGGCGGCCAGCAGGACGGCGCAAGCCAGTGCGGCAGCGCCGGCCAGGATAAGGCCGCGCACGACGGCGCGGCGGGATGGCCAGGGAAAGCCGGATCGGTTAGCAGTCAAGACAGTCTCACGTTAGCGTGCACGGCACGGTGGCAGCGATTATAGACCATGGCAGGAGCCGCTCTGCGCCTTGCTGCCAGCGCAAAAAACCTTTTCATGGAAACGCGGCTGTGCGATAGTCACGGCTTCAGAAAAATAGCCCGGGCGCCAATCCGGGCTGTTTTGATTTATACAGATAAGGAATGTCCATGGCAAAAGATGCAATACCGGCGACCGTGAAACCGTATATACCGGCCGATGCGCAACTGCCCGAGATGACCTTCCGTGCCTTGCTGATGGGCGTCATCCTCGGCATGGTGTTTGGCGCCTCGTCGCTGTACCTGGTACTGAAAGTGGGTCTGACCGTCAGCGCCTCGATTCCCGTCGCGGTGATCGCCATCACCCTGTTCGGCCTGGCCAAGAAGGTGGGCGGCAAGGATTCCTCGATCCTGGAAAACAGCATCACGCAGACGGCCGGTTCGGCCGGCGAATCGCTGGCCTTCGGCCTGGGGGTGACGATGCCGGCCATCCTGATCCTCGGCTTCGACCTGGAAATCTCGCGCGTGATGCTGGTCGGCGTGTTGGGTGGCCTGCTGGGCATTTTGATGATGATCCCGATGCGCCGCACCATGATCGTCGACCAGCACAAGGAACTCAAATTCCCGGAAGGCACGGCCTGCGCCGAGGTGCTCAAGGCGGCCGCCACCGATGAATCGCGCATCGCCGCCGGCGAAAGCATCGAGTCCGATTCGGCCGCGGCGAAAGACGCCAAGCGCCGCGCCAAGATCATCTTCGGCGGCTTTGCCGTTGGCCTCCTGTATAAAGTGTTCAATATCTCGTTCAAGGGCTGGAAGGATACGCCGGGCGTCGAATTCGGCGCACCGTTAAAAGCCGGCTCGATCGGCGCCGAGATCTCGCCCGAGCTGCTCGGTGTCGGCTATATCATCGGCCCGCGCATCGCCGCCACCATGGCGGCGGGCGGCGTGCTGTCGTACCTGCTGTTGATCCCGATGATCAAGTTTTTCGGCGACAATCTCACTACCGTGCTCTCGCCCGGTACCAAATTGATCAGCGCCATGGGCGCCGACGATATCCGCAGCGCCTATGTGCTGTATATCGGCGCGGGCGCCGTGGCTGCCGGCGGCCTCATTTCGCTGGTGCGCGCCATGCCGATGATCTGGCGCAGCCTGTCGGCCGGCCTGGCCGGCATCGGCAAGGGCAGCAAGGCCAATTCGACCTTGCGCACGGAGCAGGACATCCCTTTGAAATGGGTGGTCATCGGCTGCCTGGCGATTATCGCCGTGATTACGTTTGCCACGCCGCTGCACATGAACGTATTGGGTGCGCTGCTGATCCTGGTGTTCGGCTTTCTGTTCGCCACCGTGTCGTCGCGCCTGACCGGCGAGATCGGCTCGTCGTCGAACCCGATCTCGGGCATGGCCGTGGCGACCTTGCTGTTTACCTGCCTGATCTTCCTGCTGATGGGCTGGACGGGCGGACGCTACTACGTTACCGCCCTGTCGGTGGGCGCCATCGTCTGCATCGCCGCCAGCAATGCCGGCACCACCTCGCAGGACCTCAAAACCGGCTACCTGATCGGCGCCACTCCGCGCCTGCAGCAGTATGCGATCCTCGCGGGCGCGCTGTCGTCGGCGCTGATCCTGGGGCCGATCCTGCTGAAACTGAACGAGGCCAGCACCGTGTATGTGCCGGCCGCGCAGGTGGCGCCTGGCCTCACGGTCGATGCGTCGAAACTGACCGTGACGGGCGAGCTGCATGGCCCGCAGGCGGAAACCGACCATAATACGTATAAAGTCTGGCAGAAGACCGATACGGTCGGCGGCCCGGCCGGCAAATACTTTGTCAAGGACGACGGCCAGCTGGCCTACCTGGTCGACCCGGGCATCAACGGTGCCTACAACAAGCGCCCGGACGGCTCGGAAGTGAAGAAATACGATGCGCCGAAAGCCGTGCTGATGTCCTACATCATCAAGGGCATCCTCGACCAGCAGCTGCCCTGGACCCTGGTGCTGTTCGGCGTGATGATCGCGGTGGTGCTGGAGATGGCCGGCATCGCTTCGCTGGCGTTCTCGGTGGGCGTGTACCTGCCGCTGTCGTCGACCCTGCCGATCATGGTCGGCGGCGTGATCCGCTGGCTGGCCGACCGCCGCAACAACAAGCTGGAACACAACGCGAAACTGAACGAAGAAGAGCGACAGCTGGCGGGAGACCGCAGCTCGGGCGTGCTGCTCGCTTCCGGCTATATCGCCGGCGGCGCGCTGGCCGGCATTATTATCGCCATTACCGCAGGCGTGCTGACGCACTTCGACCAGATGATGGCCGACTGGGCCGAGCATGGCAATCCGTTCTATGCCGGTACCAGCTCGGACGCGCTGTCGCTGCTGCCGTATGCGGTGATGATCGTGCTGCTGTATGTGGTGGCGCGCGAGAAGAAAAAGAATGGCGTGCAGGATTGATGTCTTGTTCTGTGGTGGTGTCGGGTTACGCGCGCCGCGCTAACCCGACCCTGCGCCGACCGTCACTGGAACGGCGCTAGATGCCAAAGACTTTCAGCACCGCGTCCGTGAAGCCCTCGAACCAGCTGCCCACCTTGCCCGGCTGCTTGCCGTGGCGCGGGGTTTCTTCATACAGGTAGACGCCGTCGCCGTCGAAGCGGTCGTTGAGCAGCGCCTGCTGGCCGCGCAGGTAGGGGACAAAGGTTTCGCTGCGCGTGGTGGAGTACAGCACGCCGGTGGAAAAGCCCAGGGTGGCGGCCTGGCTGATCGAGCGTCCCTGGCTGGCGGCCTCCATGCGCACACCGCGCGTGCCGCGCACGATCAGGGTGACGGGGCCGCGAAACACGATAAAGCGCAGCTGCAGGGTCAGCCAGGCATGCAGGCTGGCCAGGCGCCAGTGGCTGCTGATGGCAGGTTTTTGCGCACCATGAAAGATCAATCCCACCAGCCCGCGCGGCTGGAACACCATCGCTGCGCCTGGCGGCAAGTACAGCACCGCCACTTCCATCAGCGGGTCGTCGCTGGCCGACAGCGTGACCGATGCGCTGTGCGTGCTGGTGATGCGCGTGAGGGCTGCCATGCCGGCCGCCAGGCTGGTGAACGGATACGACCAGTCCAGCAGCCACTGCGTGCGCTTGCGCGTGCCGACCGGCGAAGACTGCAGGTAGGCCGGGTGGATCAGCATGGTGTCGCCCGGTGCCAGAAGCAGCGCTTGCGACACGCCCGAGATGCGCGACCGATCCGCCAGCGGCAGTGACGCTTGCACGCCATCGAGCCGCAGTTCGCGCGCAATCGACAGCAGTTCCAGGCGCGATGCCAGCGGCGCCAGTACAAAATAGAAAAAGGCCTTGATGGCGAGCGGCGTCAGGATGGCCGACAGTACCAGCAGCGCGGCCACGGGAATCACGTCCAGCACGGGCGCGCGCCAGCGGGCGATCCAGTTGCGCGCCAGCTGCGTTTCGCTGGCTCTGACGGCCTGCTGCAGCGGGGCCAGCGCATCGGCCAGCGCGGCATTGTCGATGGCGAATGGGGCCGGGCGTTCGGCACGGACAGTGCGTGCGTTTTGCAGCAGATACTGCTGGTAGGCCGCCAGATTGGCCAGCCGCAGGCGCGCTTCCTGGGTTTCCAGCGCCGCCAGCTGGCCGTGCGCGGGACTGCCGGGCAGGTGGGACGCCAGCGGGTGCGTCAGTTCGAGCCGGCGCTGCTGTTCCAGGTTGGCCTGCAGCGCCGCATACGCCTGCACGTGCTCCTGGTGGCGCCGCGCCAGCGCCTGGCGCGCATCGTCCCCGCGCAGTGCCGCCTGCAGCACGCCCAGGTAGCGCGCTTCCTGCGCCAGCACCTCGATCTCGACGCGGCGCGCGGCTTCCTGCTGCGCGCGTGCGGCCAGCGCATTGGCGTCGGGCAGGGGCAGGGCAAACAGCGAGGGGGATGATGCTGCGCGCAGCTGGCGCAGTTGTTCCTGCACGCGATCCAGGCGCGTATCGACGGTGGCCAGCGACGCATCTTGCAGCGCCGCGAGCCGCGCGCTGGTCGCCTGCGCCAGCGTGGCGCCATGACGATCTCCGGCGCTGGCCACCTCGCGCAGGATGCCGACCGAGGCGCTGGTGGCAGTAAAAGCGCGCCACTCGGCCAGCAGGTAGCGCCCGGCCAGCAGGATGACGACAAACAGCACGAACTGCAGCGCATGGCGCAGCAGGAAGCGGAAAACCGTCGTCAGCAACTGGCGCAAGGCGGTCGCGTGCTAGTTGGCCGCGCTGTCGGCATCGGCGCAGCACTTCTTGTACTTCTTGCCGCTGCCGCAGTGGCACGGGTCGTTGCGGCCCGTCTTCGGCAGTTCGCGCAGCACCGTGCTGCCGGCCTGTGTTTGCGCCTGGCTTTTCAGGTGGCGCTGGCGCGCCCACGCTTCGTTGACGGCGATCACGGACGGTATCACCGCATCCATCGCGTCTTCCGCCGCCTCGTCATCGAGTTCGGCGGCCGTTGCCAGGTGCTTGAACGGCGCCACGTATTCGGGGTGGCTGACAGCGAGTGCTGCCCACTGCGGCTTGTCGAGCGACGTGCCGAGCACGAAACCGGCACACCAGCCAGGCACGCTCCATTCCGGGCCGCACGCGTAGATCGGCTCGAAGCTGCTGGGGTCTTTCGCCAGCCATTCGACCATATACTCGAAATGGCGCTGGGCCAGCGCCTCGGCGCGCGCGGTATCGCCTGCATCGAGCGTGGAGGCGGCGCTGCCGGCCGCCTTGTCCCAGACCCACGGCAGCCAGGCGGTGCTGGCCAGCTGGTTCGGACTGAGCGCCACGGCAGTGATCAGGCCTTCCAGCATCGACACGTCCATCGCGCGTCCTGCAAGTTCTGGCTTGGCCAGCAGGATATCGAGTTCGGCGTATTCGTCGTCGGAGAGGGGCGAGGTGGTGGAGATGCTGGACATAGGTTTCAATCTGGATGGTTGGACAGGGCATGAGCCGTAGCCGGTATTGTAACCGCCCATAAAAAAAGGCTATGTCACCGTCAGGTGTGGAAAGCTTCCCATGGTGGCCTTGAGCAAGCTTTGTGGCGAGATAATTCTCCTGGCGTCAAG